>CAZFQI010000065.1:0-18917 GCA_964520755.1 uncultured Marinobacter sp.
ATATCCCGATAACGACGGGCCACTTCGGAGTCCGGTTCGGCGATCACCGAGGGGGTGCCGCCATCGGTCTGTTCGCGGATGGTCATGTGCAGGGGCAGCTGACCAAGCAGCGTAGTGTCGTATTCCTGGGCGATGCGTTCGCCGCCGCCGTGGCCGAAGAGGGGTTCTTCGTGGCCGCAGTTGCTGCAGATGTGGACGCTCATGTTTTCGACAACGCCCAACACGGGGATGTCGACTTTGCGGAACATTTCGATGCCTTTTTTGCCGTCCAGCAGGGCGATGTCCTGGGGGGTGGTGACTATAACCGCGCCGGTTACCGGGACTTTCTGGGCCAGGGTGAGCTGGATGTCGCCGGTGCCGGGGGGCATGTCGACGATGAGGTAGTCGAGCTCGTTCCAGAGGGTCTGTTGGAGCAACTGCATCACAGCGCCGCTGACCATGGGGCCGCGCCAGACCATCGGGGTTTTCTCGGTGACGACGAAGGCCATGGAGTTGGCCTGGAGGCCGTGGGCGTCCATGGGCACGAAGTATTTGTTTTCACGGGTATCCGGGCGCTTGCCTTCGGGTACGCCGAGCATCATGCCGATGCTGGGGCCGTAGATGTCGGCGTCGAGGATACCGACCCGCGCACCTTCGGCCTGGAGCGCCAGGGCGAGGTTGACGGCGGTAGTGGATTTACCGACACCGCCCTTGCCGGAAGCGACAGCGATGATGTTTTTCACGCCGGGTACCGAGGGCAGGTCTTTCTGGACTTTGTAGGAGTGGATTTTCTGGCCTACGTGGACGTCCACATTTTCTACACCCTCGACGTCTTCCAGGGCGTTGCCCACCAGCTGCTTCAGGGCGCCGGCGATGCCTTTCGACGGGTATGGCAGCTCGACCATGAGGGTGACGTTTCCGCTCTCATCGGCATTCAGGGATTTAACGGCACCCAGTTCGTAGAGGTCCTTGTTCAGGTACGGGTCACGGTATTGGCGAACCGCTGTTTGCAGGGCCTGCTCTGAAATCTGTGTCATCGGGTTCTCCGGAATAAGCTCATGCTCGATTTTAAGCACGGAAACAGGTGATTCGGGTGAAAATTATCTGCTCGGAAGGTATCATCTGTGCCCGTTTCTGACCATATGGGGTCTTTACCTGGCGCAATCAATCCAGACAGCCGCCAGAACCCCGTTTTGTCTTTCCAACCCGTGTCAACATAAGGTTCGGACATCACCATGACGCAAGCGAGCAAGCAACAGCGCGACATTCTGGTTACCAGCGCCCTGCCGTACGCCAACGGCCCTATCCATCTCGGGCACCTGCTGGAATACATTCAGACCGATATCTGGGTGCGCTACCAGAAGATGCGGGGCCAGAACTGTTACTACGTTTGCGCCGACGATGCCCATGGCACCGCCATTATGCTCCGAGCCGAGCGGGAAGGTATTACGTCAGAGCAGCTGATCGACCGGATCCGCGAGGAGCACCAGGAAGATTTCGCCGGGTTCCACATCCGCTTTGACAACTATTACACCACTCACTCCGAGGAGAACCGTCAATTCTCGGAGTACATCTACCGTCAGCTTCAGGAAAACGGGCACATTGCCACGCGCAAGATCACCCAGTCCTTCGACCCGGAAAAGAACATGTTCCTGGCGGACCGGTTCATCAAGGGCACCTGCCCCAAGTGCAAGACTGAAGACCAGTACGGTGATAACTGCGAGGCCTGCGGCGCTACCTATACGCCGGCCGAGCTGATCAATCCGCGCTCGGCGGTTTCCGGCGCCACGCCCATCGAGAAAGAGTCCGAGCACTACTTCTTCAAATTGCCGGACTTCCACGACTTCCTCGCCAAGTGGACCCGCAGCGGTACGCTTCAGCCGCAGGTGGCCAACAAACTGGCCGAGTGGCTGGATGCCGGGCTGCAGGAGTGGGATATCAGCCGCGATGCGCCCTACTTCGGCTTCGAGATTCCGGATGCACCGGGCAAATATTTCTACGTATGGCTGGACGCTCCGATTGGCTATCTGGCCAGTTTCAAAAACCTGTGCAATCGGGAAGGCATCGACTTCGAGCACTTCTGGAAAGCCGATTCCACCGCTGAGGTCTACCACTTTATCGGCAAGGACATCATCAACTTCCACGCCCTCTTCTGGCCGTCGATGCTTCACGATGCTGGCTTCCGCACACCGTCTGCCGTCTGGGCCCATGGTTTTGTGACGGTGAACGGCAAGAAGATGTCCAAATCCCGTGGCACATTCATCATGGCCCGCACTTACCTGGATCATCTGAATCCGGAATATCTGCGCTATTACTTCGGTGCCAAGCTGACCGGCAGCGTGGATGACATGGACCTGAACCTGGAAGACTTTGCCGCCCGGGTGAACTCGGATCTGGTGGGCAAGGTGGTGAACATTGCCAGCCGCAGTGCCGGTTTCATTACCAAGCGCTTCGACGGCCAGCTTGGTCAGGTTACCGAGCATGCCAAACTGAAGGAGTTCATCGAGGCCGGCAAGGAAATCGAGGAATTCTACGAGACCCGCGAATTTGGCCGCGCAATGCGCCGCATCATGGAGCTGGCCGACATTGCCAACCAGTATGTCAACGACGAGCAGCCCTGGGTGATTGCCAAGCAGGAAGGCCAGGACGAGAATCTCCAGGCCATCTGTACCAACGCCATCAACATGTTCCATCTTCTGATGACCTACCTGGCGCCGGTACTGCCGGAAACAGCCAAGGCCTCGGAGGCGTTCCTGAATGCGCCGCTGGACTGGAACCATCGCAGCGAGCGCCTGGAAAACCACGGCATCAACAAGTTCAAGCCGCTGATGAACCGCGTGGACATGGCCCAGATCGAGAAAATGCTGGACGCCTCCAAGGAGGAATTGCCCGCAGCGACCGGCAAGCCGGCACCTGCTGCCAATCTTGAGCCTATTGGCGATGAAATAGAATTTGGCGATTTCGCGAAAGTGGATCTTCGAGTGGTTAAAATTGTCAAAGCGGAGCATGTGGAAGGTGCCGACAAACTTCTTCGCCTCACCCTTGATGTAGGGCATGGCGAACGCAATGTGTTTGCTGGTATCAAGTCTGCTTACAAGCCGGAAGATCTCGAGGGACGCCTGACTGTAATGGTCGCCAACCTTAAACCCCGGAAAATGAAGTTCGGAATGTCCGAGGGCATGGTTCTGGCGGCAGGCCCCGGTGGTAAGGATATCTTTATCCTGTCCCCGGATTCCGGCGCCACCCCCGGCATGCGGGTCATGTAAGGGGCCCTGGCCGGGTCAATGGAGCAAGGTAAATGACCGAATATCTGCTGATTCTGGTCAGCACCATTCTGGTGAACAATTTCGTGCTGGTTCAGTTCCTGGGGCTGTGCCCATTCATGGGCGTCTCCGGCAAGCTGGAGACGGCCATGGGCATGTCTCTGGCCACCACCTTTGTGCTGACGCTGGCATCGGTCTGCAGTTACCTTGCCTACACCTATCTCCTTGCGCCGCTGGATCTGGCTTTTCTAAGGACTATCACCTTTATTCTGGTAATTGCCGTGGTGGTTCAGTTCACCGAGATGGTGGTGCGCAAGACAAGCCCATTACTGTACCGGGTATTGGGCATTTTCCTGCCGCTGATCACCACAAACTGCGCAGTGCTCGGCGTTGCCCTTCTGAACATCAACAAGAACAACAACTTTGTTGAGTCGGTTTTGTACGGATTTGGCGCGGCAGCGGGCTTTTCCATGGTTCTGGTGCTGTTCGCTGCCATGCGTGAGCGCATTGCCGTGGCCGACGTGCCGGTTGCTTTTCGCGGTGCCGCCATCGGCCTGGTTACGGCCGGCCTGATGGCTCTGGCTTTCCTGGGCTTTGGCGGCCTGGTCAGCGTTTGACCGGCTGGCGGGATTAGGAGTAACAGGTTATGTGGACAAGCGTTCTTGTTGCCGTTGTGGTTCTTCTGGCCCTTGCCGTTGTTTTCGGCGGCCTGCTCGGATTTGCCGCCGAACGATTCAAGGTAGAAGGTAACCCCCTGGTCGACCAGATCGATGCCCTTCTGCCCCAGACCCAGTGCGGGCAGTGTGGCTACCCCGGTTGCCGGCCCTACGCCGAATCCATCGCTGAGGGCGGCCCCATCAACAAGTGCCCGCCAGGCGGCGAGTCCACTATCAAGGCGCTGGCAGACCTCCTTGACGTTGAACCGGAACCTCTGGATGCGGAGCACGGTGTTGAGCAGGTCAAGCGGGTTGCGGTTATTCGCGAAGATGAATGCATCGGCTGCACAAAGTGCATCCAGGCCTGCCCCGTGGATGCCATCCTGGGTGCCGCAAAGCACATGCACACGGTGATTGAGAGCGAATGCACCGGCTGTGATCTGTGCGTTGATCCCTGCCCGGTGGACTGCATCGACATGGTAACGGTGGAACCGGATATTCGCACCTGGACCTGGACACCGCCCAAATCCGGACTTATTGCCACCGATCGCCAGGGAGCCAGCGCCTGATGACTCAACTCTGGGACTTCGCCGGCGGCATCCATCCCCCGGAACACAAAGACATTTCTACTGAGCGCCCGATTCGCAATGCAGGCGTGCCTGACTACCTGGTACTGCCACTTCAGCAGCACATCGGCGATCCAGCCGAAGCCATTGTTGAGGTGGGCGAACGGGTATTGAAGGGACAGAAACTTGCCGATGTGAAAACGGGCATGGGCGTTCCCGTTCATGCCCCGACATCCGGCGTAATCGAAAGCATTGCCGACTTCCCGGTTCCCCACCCTTCAGGTATGGCGGATCGCTGCATCACCCTGAAACCGGATGGCGAAGACCAGTGGTGCCAGCGTAATACTGTGACGGACTATCGTTCGCTGGAGCGGGACCAGGTTCTGCAGATCATCCGTGACGCTGGCATTTCCGGCATGGGTGGAGCCGGCTTTCCCACCAACATCAAACTCCGGCCACCACGGGACCGCAAGGTCAGCACGCTTATCCTCAACGGTGCCGAATGCGAGCCTTACATTACCGCTGACGACATGACCATGCGGGAAAAGGCCGACGAGGTGGTTGCCGGCCTGAAAATCATGGCCTGGATTCTGCGCCCCGAGCGCTGCGTGATCGGCATTGAGGACAATAAACCGGAAGCCATTGCCGCGCTCCGAAAAGCCACCGAAGGCACCCAGACCGAGATTGCCGTTGTGCCGACCAAGTACCCCTCAGGTGGTGAGAAACAGCTGATCCAGATACTGACCGGCATGGAAGTACCCAGTGGTGGCATTCCGGCCGACATTGGCGTGATGTGCCAGAACATCGGAACTGCCGTGGCCGTGGCACAGGCGGTCTTTGAGGGAACACCGCTTATCTCCCGTGTGGTCACCATCACCGGGGAAGCCGTCCGGGAACCGGGCAATTTCGAAGCCCTTATTGGCACGCCGATTGAGCATCTGTTGGAGCAGGCCGGTATCAACCAGGACGCGGTCAGCCGCCTGGTGCTTGGCGGCCCCATGATGGGCTATACGCTGACAACAGAAGCGGTGCCGGTGATCAAGACTACGAACTGCGTGATCGCCGCGACGGCCACTGAATTGCCGGCACCACCGCCGGAGCAGCCCTGCATTCGCTGTGGACAGTGCGCAGAAGCCTGCCCGATGGAGCTCTTGCCACAACAGCTGTTCTGGCACGCCAAGGCCACCGAATTTGAAAAGGCGGAGCACCTGAACCTGTTTGACTGTATCGAATGCGGGGCCTGCTCTTACGTGTGCCCGAGTTCAATTCCACTGGTTCAGTACTATCGATTCGCCAAGGGCGAGATCCGTGCACAACAGGCGGAGCAGCTGAAGGCAGACCGGGCCCGTGAACGGTTCGAGGCCCGCCAGGCCCGCCTTGAGCGTGAGCAGCAGGAGAAAGAGCTGAGGCGCAAGGAGCGCGCGAAGGCCGCAGCCGAAGCGGCAGCCAAGAAGCAGGCCGAAGCCGAAAAAGCCGCAGCCGAGGGTGAGGCCGTTGATGAGCGGGCCGCCAAGTCAGCACTGGTTGAACAGGCCCTGGCCCGCAAGAAAGCAAAGGCCGAGGCATCTCAGCCACCTGCCGCCAGTGCGCCGCCGGCCCCCAGTGCCCCGCCTGCAGAGCAAAAACCGGATATTGAGGCCCTTGAGAAACAGCTGAGCCAGGCTCAGTCCAAACTGGACACCATGCAGGGCATGCTGGATGACGCCAAAGCCCAGCAGGCAGACAACGTAGAAAAGCTGGAGCGGGCTGTGGCCAAGAACCACGACCGGGTACAACGGGCTGAAGAGGCGCTGTCTGAAGCCAGAGAGAAGCTGGCCGCCGGTTCAACTGAATCCCAGCCAACCCACTAACCGAGATCAGGCACCACATCCATGGCATTCGTTCAGCAGTCATCGCCCCACGCACACAGTGCCCGGCCAACATCCCGCGTGATGTTGTGGGTACTTATTGCGGCCTTGCCTGGCCTGTTGGCCCAGACTCTGTTTTTTGGCTGGGGCAACCTGATCAATGTGGTCTTCTGTATCGCCGTTGCCATTGCCTCCGAAGCTGCCCTGCTCAAGCTCAGAAAGAAGCCAGTCGCATTCTTTATCAAAGACAACACCGCTGCCGTCACCGGCCTTCTGCTGGGCCTGTCACTGCCTCAGTTCGCGCCCTGGTGGGTCTCAGCCGTCGCGGTAATTTCAGCCATCGTTGTTGCCAAGCAGCTGTATGGCGGGCTGGGCTCAAATCCGTTCAACCCCGCCATGGTGGGCTACGCCCTGGTTCTGGTCTCTTTTCCGGTGGCCATGACAACCAACTGGGCGGAACCCGCCATGCTCTGGGACGGTGCCCCCGGCTTTGGTGAGACTCTGGCGACCATTGCCTCCGGTCAGCAAACAGCGGTCGATGGCTGGACCATGGCAACCCCGCTTGATGAATACAAACACAAGATCACCACCCATACCGCGGCCGAGGTTCTCAACCACCCGACCTTTGGTGAGGGTGTTGCGAAGGGTTGGGAATGGGTCAATGCGGCTTTCCTGGCCGGAGGCCTGCTGCTTATCGGCCTGCGCATTATCAGTTGGCATATTCCTGCCGGCTTTCTCGGCGGTCTGATCGTAATGAGCCTGGCCTTTGGCAGCAACGCCGATCTCTACACGCCGCTCTCCCTGCATCTGCTGGCAGGTGGAACCATGCTTGGCGCCTTCTTCATCGCCACGGATCCGGTTTCGGCCGCTACCAGCCACCAGGGCAAACTGATCTACGGGGCCGGAATTGGCATCCTGATCTACCTGATCCGCACCTGGGGCAATTATCCGGACGCCGTGGCGTTCAGCGTTTTGCTGATGAATTTTGCGGTACCGTTCATCGATCATTACACACCCCCGCGGACATACGGGCATCACAAGGCCCGTAGGGGTGTACCGGGGAGTCAGGGATAATCATGGCTGCAGTTGCACAGTCCATCCGTCGCAGCGCCATCGGGCTCGGCTTGTTCGCCGTGATCACCGGTGGCACCATTGCCGTGACCCAGGTGGCCACCGAAGAGCGAATTCGTGAGCAGGCAGCCCGTGCAGAGGCCCAGGCCCTGTACGAGATTATTCCGGAAAGCCGGCACAACAACGACCTGCTCAGGGACACCGTGCAGTTACCCGCCAGTGAGCGGCTCACGCAACCTGGCCCTCTGACCGTCTGGGTGGCTCGACAGGACGAACAGCCCATTGGCATGATCATGCCAGTGGTGGCCCCGGACGGGTACTCCGGAAAAATACACCTGCTGGTGGGCGTGGACATGCAGGGAACCATTCTCGGCGTCCGGGTAACCAACCATAAGGAAACGCCGGGGCTGGGAGACCAGATCGAGACCCGGAAATCCGACTGGATCAAGAGCTTTGATGGCCGCTCTCTGGGCAAGCCCCCACATCGGGAGTGGAACGTCAAAAAGAATGGCGGAGAATTCGATCAGTTCACTGGCGCCACCATCACGCCAAGGGCTGTGGTGAAAGCGGTTCAGAAGGCACTGATCTACTTCCGGGAAAATCGTCAGATTATCCGGGAGCGGCTTAATGAAGAGCCGTCACCGAGAGACAACATCCTGAACCCTGAAGCGATTGCCGGCGAATCGTCCAATACGGAGCATTCCTGATCATGGCAACCAAATCATCCAGCGAAATCGTCCGGGACGGACTCTGGGACAACAACCCTGCCCTCGTTCAGGTGCTTGGGCTCTGCCCTCTTCTGGCCGTGACCAGCACCGTTGTCAACGCCATCGGGCTGGGGCTGGCCACACTCATGGTGCTCATGGGTTCCAATCTCGCAGTCTCGCTGATTCGCAATTTCGTAAGCGAGTCCGTTCGCCTGCCCGCGTTTGTGATGATCATCGCCTCGTTCGTGACCTGCGCCGAGCTGCTGATGCAGGCCTTTACCTATGAGCTGTACCTGATCCTCGGCATTTTCATCCCGTTGATCGTCACCAACTGTGCCATTCTGGGCCGGGCCGACGCCTTCGCCTCAAGGAACCCACCACTTCCGGCACTGTTGGACGGTGCCATGATGGGCCTCGGTTTTCTGGCGGTTCTGGTGGTTCTGGGCGGCCTGCGGGAACTTATCGGACAGGGCACTCTGTTTGTCGACATGCACCTGCTGCTCGGCCCCGTTGCCGCTGACTGGGTGGTACGCCCGTTCGACAATTACCCGGACATGCTGTTCATGATTCTTCCACCAGGCGCATTTGTCGGCCTCGGCCTGCTGATCGCCCTTAAGAACGGGATCGACAATCACCTGGAAGAGCGCCGCAAAGCCAATGAACCAGCACCCGTGGCAGCGGGCAGCAAACGGGTCCGGGTTACCGGAAACGTCTCCTGATCCCCTGGTTGCAGACAACTGAGAGCTGATGAACAAACAGAAACGCATTGAGATCTTCACCCGTCTCCGGGAGGCCAATCCCAACCCGACCACCGAGCTTAACTATTCCAGCCCGTTCGAGTTGCTGATTGCGGTGATCCTATCGGCCCAGGCCACGGATGTGGGCGTCAACAAGGCTACGGACAAGCTGTTCCCGGTCGCCAACACGCCAGAGGCCATCCTCGCCCTGGGGGTTGATGGCCTCAAGGAATACATCAAAACCATTGGCCTGTTTAACAGCAAGGCCGAGAACGTGATCAAGACCTGTCGCATTCTGATTGAAAAACACGGTGGCCAGGTACCGGAACGCCGGGAAGATCTTGAGGCATTACCAGGCGTCGGTCGCAAAACCGCAAATGTGGTGCTGAATACCGCGTTCGGCCACATGGCAATGGCGGTGGATACCCATATCTACCGGGTATCAAATCGCACCGGCATTGCCCCCGGCAAGAACGTTCTGGAGGTGGAAAACCGGTTAATGCGTCTGGTTCCGAAGGAGTTCCTTCTGGACGCCCACCACTGGCTGATTCTCCACGGTCGCTATACCTGTACCGCCCGAAAACCCAAATGCGGCGCCTGTATCATTGAAGACCTGTGCGAATTCAGGCAGAAACGGGATTATCTCTGAAATCAGTGCGCAAAAAAGCCGGCACTGAGCCGGCTTTTAGTTTCCAGGGGCAAGTACTGATTATCGCTGACCCAGCATCTTCTCTTTCAGATCTTCCTGGGCCGGCTTGTCAGAAAGCCAAATCCCGAACAGGGCTTTCTTGAAGGCCAGATCACCCACGGTGTCCTTTTGCTCTCCATTCTTGAGGACACGGACGCCTTCCCCTGGCAGATACACCAGATCAAATACGTCACCCTCGGTGATCTCTTCCTGGAACACGGCCATGAACTGGTCCACATCCTCCTGGATAGACGCCATATCGCCGTCGGTGGACGCCTCGAAACCCTCCAGTGTGGCCTCGGTCATGCGTTCGCTGGTAATCATCCCGGAAATGATATGCAGAGTAATCGCCTGGGGTTCATCCGCGTTGATCACCGCCTCACCATCGTCAATGGTCTCGGGAACGTACAGGCCTCCGACATACAGATCCATGAACCACTTGGAACGGGTACCTGCTCCATTAAGCTTCAATTCGGTATCCATGGCTGAATAGGAATCCGGAACATCAACACCTTCCACGGTGAGGGCAGCCGCCGGTGCCGACAGCAGGGCTGTCATAAACACAGAGGCAAAGCCGGTTGTAAGAGCCTTCTTCATAGTCCTTTCCTTTTCGATCGTTATTATTGACGTGTTTCATTCGTGCACCGGGTTTCGACACCCTTATCCCCGCCCGGTCACGGCATTCTATCAATGAGGCTGGCGGCCAGTGCGCAACCTGGTTCTCATTTGCAGCGATCCTGAAACACAAAAAGCCGGCCAGGAATATCCTGGCCGGCTTTTCGATCGGAAGATCAGAAGGGTATTACTTGAACAACAGGTTTCCGGACAAGCCTTCCTTCTCCAGAATTTCCCGAAGGCGACGAAGCGCCTCGACCTGGATCTGTCTGACGCGTTCGCGGGTAAGACCGATTTCCTGCCCCACTTCCTCGAGCGTACTGACCGGATAACCCCGAAGACCAAACCGGCGTGACAGAACTTCCTGCTGCTTGTCACTGAGCTGATCGATCCACTTTTCCAGGCAGGAACACATGTTATTGTCCTGCAGGAGATCCGCCGGATCTGAAGCTCCCTCATCCGCTACGGTATCCAGAAGCGACTTTTCGCCGCCGGTACCGATGGGCGTATCCATCGACGCCACGCGCTCATTCAGACCAAGCATGCGCTTCACGTCAGCTACCGGCTTGTCGACCATTCTCGCGATTTCTTCGGCCGATGGTTCATGATCCAGTTTCTGGGTCAGTTCCCGCGCCGCACGCAGGTAGAGGTTGAGTTCCTTTACCACATGAATCGGCAGACGGATGGTGCGGGTCTGGTTCATGATGGCCCGCTCAATGGTCTGGCGAATCCACCATGTGGCATAGGTGGAGAAACGGAAGCCACGCTCCGGATCGAACTTCTCAACCGCCCGGATCAGACCGAGGTTACCCTCTTCGATCAGGTCAAGCAGGGTCAGGCCCCGGTTCACGTAGCGGCGGGCGATCTTGACGACAAGGCGAAGGTTGCTTTCGATCATTCGCTTGCGACCGGAGTCTTCACCCTTGCGCGCCAGCCGGGCGAAATAAACCTCTTCTTCCGGCGTCAGGAGCGGCGAAAAACCGATCTCGTTCAGGTAGAGCTGGGTGGCATCCAGCTGTTTTTGACTGGTGAAATAACGTCCCTGGGTGGGAATATCTTCTTCTGTCTCAGCTACCTCTTCGGTAGCCTCTTTGTCGACTTTTTCTTCTGCTAGTAATTGATCCTCGGCATCGTCCATGTCCGACACGCGATCAATAATGATGTCTTCTTGCTCTGCTGACATATTTCCTGCCCCGCCTCTCACTAATCCTGGATGTTCGTCCGATACTTCTTTTTGTTGCGGACGTCTTTGTCTTCATGCTTTTTCTTCAGGACATTTTGTTGGTCGGCCTGTCACGGCCATTACCGTTCTTGTTTTTCTTGCGAACGCGGTGTTCTTGTCAGTGCCGGGGTGTGCGATCTGGGCAGCCTGCTGACTGCGTCATTCATTAGCGCGGTGGCAGATAGTGGACTGGATCAACCGGGTTGCCATTCTTGCGAATCTCAAAATGCAACATGGGTCGTTCAGCGCCACTGCTACCGAGCTCTGCGATCACCTGCCCGGCTTTCACATCCTCCCCTTCCTGCACCAGAATCTTCCGGTTATGAGCGTAAGCACTTAAATAGTGCTCGTTGTGATTTACGATAATCAGATTGCCGTATCCTAGCAACCCGTTGCCGGCATAGACCACATTCCCCGTGGCCGCCGCTCTTACAGCATCCCCGGCTCGGCCGGCAATATCAATACCTTTATTGACTTTTCCGGATGTTGAATAACCAGCAATTACGGTGCCAACGTGAGGCCAGCGCCATTCAATTCGAGCCACGGTCTGGGTCTGGGAGGCCAGCGGCGCACCCTTGCTAGGCGCCCTGGTTACCGCGGGTTTTGGTGCCGTGCTGGCCGTCTGCGTTGGCGGCGAAGCCCGGCTTGGCGTTCTGGAGGCAGGTGCAGCCGGTTTGCTCACCGCGGAAGTCTGACTGCCCGAGGTTACATCTCCGCGAAGATCCAGGCGAAGCACCTGACCCGCCTTCAGTCTCCAGGGCGGACCAATATCATTGGCATCACCCAGCTCCCGATAGTCCCGACCATACCGCCAGGCTATGCTGTAGAGGGTCTCACCGGGCTGGACAACGTGCCGCCCCCAATAAACTGGCGGATTGTAAATGTCATCCTGATAAAGTGCGGGCGTGTTGCAGCCGGACAGAAACAGCAACACTACAAGGGGAAAAAGAAGCAAGAGACCGGTCGGCGTTCTTTCCGCAGGGCGAGAGGGTTCAGAGGCACCGGAGGGGAACCGCGGGGACGCCGATAAAACGGCATTGACTGACCCACGCAAAAATCTCACAGGAATAAAACTGGCCTATTTATAAGAAATCCGTATAAACCATAATGGTTATCGAAGCAGTTTCTAAAGTTTTAAAAGTAACTTGCTAATATATTGCACATTTCCACCCTGAAGCCAAGTTACTGCCCGGCCATCCCTGTTACCTCACGAAACACCCTTTTTGTGCGTTAGGTAACACTTTGGTGCCGCATCCCTCTCGAACTAGGCTGCGGATGGAGCCTGTCCGCGCCGGGAACCGATCCATTCCACAAGCAGAACGAGACCGAAGCCAGCCAGTGCCATAAGCACGGCGAAAAGCACCTTCGGGTCCTGCCCTGCCTGTTCCGCGAAGGTCCAGGGCCAGATACTTGCCTCATTCAGGGGCACCCGCTCACCAGCGCTGTTGGTCCGCCAACTGAGAGTCTCTTTCCAGGGCCAGACCTTGTTGAGCGCGCCGATCATGAAGCCGATCAGCAAAGCGAGCACCAGATCATGGAAATGATGGAACGCCCAGGTGATCAGGCGGGCAATGGATAACAGGCCCACCACGCAACCTGCCATAAACAGCAACAGAATGCCCACCTCTAACGATTTGATCGCCGCCAGCACGGGCGCATACATGCCAATAATCACCAGGATGAAACTGCCCGAGATACCGGGAAGAATCATGGCACAGATGGCAAGCGCACCGGCGCCGAAAAATGCCAGTGCGGAAGGCGAGACCTCGCTGGCGGAAAGAGTGGTTACCCACCAGGCGATAGCAATGCCAACCAGCAGCGGAATCAATAGTGTGGGCGTATAACGCCGGACCTGACGCCCTACATGCCACACCGAGGCGACAATCAAGCCGAAGAAAAAGCTCCAGATCAGGATCGGATACGCCACCAGCAAGTAACTGATGGCTGAAGCCAGAGTGGCAATACTGGTCAGAATGCCCGTCAGCAGGCACACCAGAAAGGTTCCATCGACGGCGTTCCAGAAGCTTCTGAACTGGCCCCGAAGCAGGTGACGAAAGACAGCCACAGGGATGGCATTGATCGCTTCAAGCAGCCGAAAGTAGATGCCGGTAATGAATGCAATGGTGCCACCGGACACACCCGGAACGATATCAGCCGCCCCCATGGCAATGCCCCGCAGAAACACCGCGGCGGGATGATGGTTACGGGCGGTTTCGCTATCTGTGTCGGAGCCGAGTACTGCAGAGTCAACCATAACTATCGGACAACCCCGCCCAGGAGCGGCACAAACCGGACCGGCTCCAGCTCTTTGTGATCGAAACGATCGCCCCGGCGGGTAACCTCCACCAAGACCTGATTCTCCTCGCCCACTGGCGCAATCAGAATGCCACCGTCGGCCAGCTGAGCGAGCAATTCGCCCGGAACTTCAATGGGTGCAGCGGTCACGATAATGCCGTCGAAAGGGCCACGTTCAGGCCACCCCATGCCACCATCCGCGTGCTTCAGGAAGACGTTTCTGGCATTCAACTGGCGCAAACGGTCCCGGGCCCGGTCCTGCAGCGCCTTGATACGCTCAACGCTGTAGATTTCCGAAAACAGACGAGAGAGCACCGAGGTCTGATAGCCTGATCCGGTTCCCAGTTCCAGTACCCGTGCTGGCCCATGGGCCAGCATCAATTCCGTCATCCGCGCCACAATGTAAGGCTGGGACAGGGTCTGGCCATAGCCGATCGGAAGGGATGTATCTTCATAGGCGCGATGGGACAGGGCCTCATCCAGGAAGATGTGCCTTGGCACCTCTCCCATAATCTCAAGTACCCGGTCCGATTCGATGCCGGCTTCCCTGAGGCGCTGGACCAGTCGCATCCGGGTGCGTCGGGAGGTCATCCCGATGCCTTCGAGCTGAGCGGTCATCCCCGGCCCTCCAGCGAATCCTCCAGGGTATCGACCCAGTCCCGGAGCCGGGACAGCGCTTCATGCCGGGTCATGTCGATATGTACCGGAGTCACCGAGACATAGCCTTCGCGGACGGCATTGAAATCCGTGCCCGGACCGGCATCACCGCCCACACCAGCGGCCCCGATCCAGTAACGCTCCTTACCGCGGGGACAGGTCATCGGAACCGCGCCTTCGGCCCGCTCCCGATGGCCGAGGCGGGTTACCCGGATTCCCGCCAGCTCCTCCCAGGGTACGTCCGGGACATTCACGTTAAGAATGGAGCGCGGCCCGAGCGCCAGGGGGCGCTCGTTTTCCAGCAGTATCCGAACCACCCGGGCAGCTGTTTCGTAGTGAAAGTGGCCATCGTTAACCAGAGAAACGGCGATGGCCGGAAGGCCAAGGTGGCGCCCTTCGGTGGCTGCGGCAACAGTACCTGAATAGATAATGTCATCGCCCAGGTTGGCATGGGTGTTTATCCCGGAAACCACCCTGTCAAATGGCTCTCTGAACAGTCCGTTGACCGCCAGATGAACACAGTCTGTCGGCGTCCCGTCCACGGAACGGAAACCGTTTGGATGCTCTTCCACGGTGAGGGGGCGATTGAGGGTCAGGGCGTTGCTAGCACCGCTGTGATCCCGATCGGGGGCCACGACTTCCAGCTCACCCAGGCCCTTCAATCCCTCAAACAGGGCGATAAGTCCCGGTGAATGAACGCCGTCATCGTTCGACAACAGAATACGCACAGTGTTCTCCGCTAGCCTTGTTGTTCGTTATGTCGGCTGAGGCTCATGTCCTCAAGCTCGAAAATATCACTCAAAATCGTTGTGGCGTACTGGCCGGGTGACAGAAGAAACGTCAGTTCCAGGCTATCCTCAGCCAGCCACTGCCAGGAGAGCCTCTCCGGCTTTACCGCCAGGGGCCGTCGCTCCGGTTTCATCCGGGTGACCGAGAACAGGCTCGCTAAACCCGGGGTTTGCGCAACAATGTCCCGTTCAACAGTTTCCAGTGACCCGGAAGCGGTCGTGCCGCCGTCACCCCACAGGGGCCCGGTTGCCCCCGCCTCAGCCCAGCTGCCATCTTCTACCCGAGCTGCGAGCACCTCGTTGAACAGCCATGAGCGCGCCGCCGAAAAATACAATACGTTTTTCGAGCCGTCGCTGCCAGCACGCTTTTTGCCCCCTCGGCCTTTTCCGCCAGATCGGCTCCGACGGTTCAGGGTGGCGGGATCCAGGTGCACCGCCCGGTCAAGGTTTGCGCCGCCATTGCCGAACCGTTGGGGACCAAAGTAATTGGGAGCGCCAATATCTGCCAGACGCGCCAGCGCACGATCAATGACCTCGCGTTCACCAGTAACGGCCCGCAGCGTGACAACAAAGCCATTGCCCCTGTGCTCCCCTCGCCGTAATTTCCTCGCCTGTCGGGAGGCCGCCAGAACGGGCCAGCGAGCGGCAATATCCTCAATCAACGAGGCGTCCTGAGCTTCACACCCTGGTCGATAGAGACTGAACCATTGACGTGTTACCGCATGCCGATCCTTGAGACCGCAAAAGCCGACATCAAAGTTCCGGCAACCAGCCATTCTGGCCAGTTCACGAGCGACATACTCGGTGTTATCGCCCACTTTCTCCAGTTTCAGGCAGAGATGCTCTCCACTTCCCGGAGTTGCGTCTGGCTCGACATCAGAGCCGCTTTCCGGAAATTCCAGTAACTCGTCGACAATGAAATCGCCGGGCGTTGTCTTTAAACGACCAGCAGCAATACGACCACCGCCAGACGTGGGCCAGTCAAGACGCCACTGAGTCACGAATCCACCGGTTCAAGCAGGCAGATGGCCTGGCAGGCAATGCCTTCACCCCGCCCTGTAAAGCCGAGCTTTTCCGTGGTGGTCGCTTTCACGCTCACACGACTGGCGGGCACGCCCAGATCTTCAGCTATGTTCAGGCGGATGGCATCAATATGAGGTGCCATTTTGGGTGCTTGAGCGATGATGGTGGTATCCACGTTCACCACACCAAACCCTTCATCCCGGACCCGGGTCATTACCCGGCGCAAAAGATCGCGACTGTCGGCCCCTGCCCACTCATCACTGGTGTCCGGGAAAAAATGTCCGATGTCGCCAAGTGCTGCGGCACCCAGCAGCGCATCTGCCAGCGCATGCAGCAGGACATCACCATCGGAATGGGCCTTCAGCCCATGGGAATGGGGAATGCTTACGCCGCCAATAATCACAGAATCGCCTTCACAGAAGGCATGGACATCAAAGCCCTGACCAATACGCATAATGTGCTCCGGAAAACTCCGAACGTTCAGAACCGGCTAAGAATAAAGCCTGCGAGTGCCAGATCCGCGGGTACGGTGATCTTGATATTGTCCGGCCGCCCTTCTACCAGCACCGGCATGTTACCGGAAAACTCCACGGCAGAGGACTCATCAGTCACCGGAAGTTCCCTGGCAAGGGCAGCTTCCAGGGACTCCACCAGAATACGATAGCGAAACATCTGGGGCGTTAACGCCCGCCACAAATTTGTGCGATCCACCGTCCCGGAAACCTCGGGCAGCTCGCCGGTGCCGGCGCTCTTGAGGGTGTCGGCCACTGGCGAAGCCAGGAGCCCCCCGACAGGGTGGTTGTAGAGTTGGTCGATAAGATTGGACAGATCCCGGGTGTGAAGGCATGGCCGTGCCGCATCGTGAACCAGAACCCAGTCATCCTCACTGACCTGTTCCGCCATGGCATGCAGTGCCGACAACACGGAGCCAGCCCTTTCGGAACCGCCGGTACAGGTCTGGATTCGGCTATCTCCGCTGGCTTCGGTATCAGGCCACCAATGATCGGCCGGATGCAATGGCACCATGCAGCCGGAAAAAGGCGCGGAATCCATCAGTCGGGAAAGGGTGATGTCGAGAATGAAACGTTGGTCGATCCGAAGGTACTGTTTCGGTTGCTCAGCCTGCATGCGCTGGCCGATGCCGGCGGCAGGAACAATCAGCCAAAGTCTCGGAGCAGGCATAGACAATCAGTTTTCAACGACCAGGAAAAAGGTCTCGTCTTCTCTTATCAGGCCAAGGTTCATTCTGGCCCGCTCTTCAACGGCGCCCTGCTCGTTACGCAGATTCCTGACTTCGGCATAGAGACGTTCATTGCGGGTAGCCAGCTCGGCATTTTCTTCACGTTGCTCGGCGATGGACTGCTCGAGTGCCCATACCTGCGCAAAGCTGCCCTCCCCGACCCACAGGCGCACCTGCAGCAGGAGAATCACAACCACCATTATGGTCCAGAGCAACTTCATTGCCGATTCCGTTCAAAATTCAATCAATCAAAATACCAACGCCGGACGTTGAGTATAGACCTTAGAGTAGATTAGCAACAAATTCTTCTAACTGCCTGTACAAAAAGGCCATCGCATCCAGATTGTCATCCGGAACACGATGGCCTTAACAGTTTTTCGCCGATTGCCGGCCTGACACTTTGCCAGAACCGGTCAGATCAGTCGATCAGCCCTGCCCCTTGATCTCGCTCAGGCCGCGGTAAGGCGCCTTGCCTTCCAGGGCCTCTTCAATGCGCAGAAGCTGGTTGTACTTGGCAACACGATCGGAACGGCACAGGGAGCCGGTCTTGATCTGGCCGGCGCAGGTCGCCACCGCCAGATCGGCAATCGTGGTGTCCTCGGTTTCACCGGAGCGATGGGAAATCACGGCGGTGAAGCCGGCATCCTGGGCCATCTTGATGGCATCGAGGGTTTCGCTCAGGCTGCCAATCTGGTTGAACTTGATCAGGATGGAGTTGCCCACACCCTTCTCGATACCCTGCTTGAGGATCTTGGTGTTGGTCACAAACAGATCGTCGCCCACCAGTTGAACCTTGCTGCCGAGCTTGTCGGTCAGCACTTTCCAGCCATCCCAGTCGCTTTCATCCATACCGTCTTCGATGGAGACGATCGGGTAACGCTCGCACAGACCAGCCAGGTAGTCGGCAAAGCCTTCCGAATCGAAGCTCTTGCCTTCACCGGACAGCTGGTACTGACCATCCTTGTAGAATTCGGAAGACGCACAGTCCAGGGCGAGGGTCACATCGGTACCCAGCTTGTAACCGGCCTTCTCAACCGCTTCCTGAATCACCGCCAGCGCCGCTTCGTTGGACGGCAGGTTGGGAGCAAAACCACCCTCATCACCAACGGCAGTATTCAGTCCCTGAGCCTTCAGCACTTTCTTCAGGCTATGGAAAATCTCCGCGCCAACACGCAGGGCTTCGGAGAAACTCTTGGCGGAAACCGGCTGAACCATGAACTCCTGAATATCAACGTTGTTATCCGCGTGCTCGCCACCGTTCAGGATGTTCATCATCGGTACCGGCATGGAGAACTTGCCAGAGGTACCGTTGATGTCGGCAATATGCGCATACAGCGGCTTGCCCAGGGAGATCGCTGCAGCCTTGGCCGCCGCCAGGGACACTGCCAAAATCGCATTGGCACCCAGGTTGCCCTTGTTCTCGGTACCGTCCAGGTCCAGCATGATCTGGTCCAGAGTGCGCTGATCCGCTGCATCTTTGCCTACCAGTGCATCACGAATCTTGCTGTTCACGGCTTCAATTGCCTTCAGAACACCTTTGCCAAGGTAACGGGAAGCGTCACC
>CAZFQI010000066.1:0-18587 GCA_964520755.1 uncultured Marinobacter sp.
GGGCCTGCAGAGTATCCCGTTCGTCGCGGAGGATTTTTATGCGGGATGCCAGGGCTAATGAGAACAGGGCCATTTCCCAGGACATGGCTCCGGGGATGTAGTACATCACCCATGGGCTGCCTTTGAGGATATTCAGTGACTCCAGTGAAGTTATATTTTGAGCGATGATCAGGGGAATCCATCCAATCAGAAAATACAAAGCAGGTTTGTATTTGTTCTTTGCCTGGATGACGGCAAAAGGAACAAACGAGAGGTAAACCACTATCCCGACGGAGGCCGCGAGGAAGGCTACGGTCTTGAGGGTGAAAAACGGCGTTGCAATCAAAATGCACAGGTAAATTGCTGATATGAATTTGTATATCCGGTCTACCCGTGGAAACAGCGTTTTGAGTAGAAGGATTCTGGAAAAAAATTGAATGCTTAGCAGAGGCATCAGGATTAAAAGGGTTTTGGCCAGCCAGTTAAACTGTTCTTCGCTCATTCCCAGATAAGCCTGCAGGTTTGTTAGGCTCAACGAGTAGACCAAAACACCTACTGCCACTACCACGTAGAGCAGATAGATCGGATCTCTGATACTGAAGAACAGGAAAAGGTTATAAACCGTTAGCGCAAAAATAACTGACGCCAAACTAACGCTTAGTGCGGTATGGAAGACAGCCTCGCTGAACAAGGCTGTTTGATCCAGAACTTTTACGGGCGTACTTATCGGAAAGTCCGCCTCGAGTCGAATGTGAATATCAGAAACCGATGAAATCCTGGGCAGCTCGAAGATCAGGTGATGAAATGGAATAGCCTTCCGTTGCGGCGGTTCGAGAAAGAATTTGGGATTCTGGGAAATCGGGGAACCATCGATAAATACCTGGGCTTTTGATGCCAGAGGACTTAATAGAAGCCAGCGTTGTTCAACTGTTTCAGCTGAATCTACCGTGCCCCTTATCCATACGAATGGCTCACGAGGCTCACTGGTAAACACATCGTGATTTATCGGAGACCAGGCCGCATGATTTCCCGGGGGCGGTGTTTCTTGATCCCAAACTCCTTTAAAGACCTCCATCGTCTGGGTCAGGTTTCTGACGTACCCCTGTTGCTCTGCGGCTGTTGCGCAAAAAGACAGCAGTAAAAGAGATGAAACGATCATTATCAGGAGAGCGGTCCCTCTCCGATCAACGTCAGCCATTCAAAGTTCCTTGATCTATAGGCCCACAGAATACCCACAGGTTTTGCTATCGAATCCCTCGAACGATTGGTGCTTGGAGAGCATAATTCACTCTACTGACTGTCACGTAGATAGCGTCTTTGTCTTCTTTGATTTGATAGGTGTGTCGCCGAAATCTATACTTCGGAGCCTACTCAAAAGGATGCTGTATGTATAGCTCAAGGTCAGGTTTTGTAAAGAGATTTCGCGCCGTTCTTGCATTGGCCGTTTTTACCCCTTTGACAGCTTTCGCCGGCGGCTTGTCTAATAGTGACCAAAGCGCCAGTGCCTCCGGTGTCAGCAACGCCGGCAGTGTCGCCAACCCGGAAAATGCTTCCACGATCTTTTTCAATCCCGCCGGGATGAGCCGGCTTTCCGGCACCAACATCTCATTGGGTGCGATCGTTTTCGAGATCGACGCCGTGGGCAGGGATTCCCAAACATCGGCAACCCGTGCCAATGGTGATCCGGTCGTCGGTGATGGTGGTGGGGATCACGTCGAGACCTTTGCGGTGCCCAATGCTTATCTTACCCATGAAGTAAATGACTGGCTGGATGTAGGGCTGGGGGTTTACGTCCCCTATGGTCTGGGCTTCGATTATGGCGATGCCTTTGCCGGACGGTTCCTTGGTGATGAGATTGAACTGGTGTCTTATGGCGTGAGTCCCTCCTTTTCTGTGAACAGCGGTGAGGGCCTCTCATTGGGTGGCAGTATCAATGTGCTCTATGCCGATGCGGAACAGCGCAACCCGGTGGATTTCAGTGGGGTTGAAGCTCAATTCTCCCTACCTGGCGGCACCTTCAACGATGGCCAGGCCAAACTCGTGGGGGACGATATTGCATTGGAATTCACTGTTGGCATGCTCTGGCAGGCGACTCCTGAAACGTCGCTTGGACTCTCTGCCCGTACCGGCACCGAATTCAATCTTAAGGGTACCGGCACTATCACCAACTTCCCCACTCTTTCAGCCAGTGGCCTTACTCAGACAACCGTTACTGAGCGGATAGAAGTCCCCATCACGATTCCTCAAAGCCTGAGTGTCGGCCTCGCCCACCAGTGGAACGACGCCCTCAAACTGCTTGCCGGGGCAACCTGGGCAAAATGGAGTGATGCTTCGGCGCTGACCGTCGTATCCCGCGAGAAGACGCCGGTGGCTTTTCCTGCCGAGCAGCCATCCGAGGAGCAGGTTCAGAGCTGGAAAGACACCTGGCAGTGGCGGTTTGGCGCTGTCTGGCAGGTGGCACCAACATGGTCACTGAAGGCTGGCTATTTGTTTGACGAATCTCCCGTCACCATCAAGACCCGTTCGCCGCTGACACCGTTCGATGATTACCATCAGGTTTCTCTGGGTGCACAGATTCGCGATCTGGCAGGCGACTGGACGGTGGACATGTTTGTCGCCCGGGTTTTTTATGAGGGCGATATTTCCATCGACTATACGGCGACGGATCCTGCGCAGGGCCAGACTTCATTCAAAAGCGAGTATGACGTGGTGCCGTGGACAGCTGGTTTGCAGTTTAGCCGGGAGTTTTAAAACAGGAGGAAATCAGAGCGGGAAAGTGGTCGGCGTGGCAGGATTCGAACCTGCGACCCCTTCGTCCCGAACGAAGTGCGCTACCAAGCTGCGCCACACGCCGATCAACGGCCGGTATTATACGGATTCACTTTGTTTTTACCAGCCCTCGGCCGATAAAAGGGTGTCCGTAAATTTGCTGAGATTATCGTAGATACTGACGTCGGCGCCGGGTATGGGTCTGGCGTCCAGGTGGCGTTCTGTTTCCTCGCCATTGCCGGTTCGTACCAGTACCGGGTGGCAACCTGCAGCGTGGGCGGCTTCCAGGTCTTTGCGGCTGTCGCCGACCATGATGGCCCCTTCAAGGCTCGCCAGGTGAAAATGTTGGCGAATCTGTTCCAGCAGCCCCGTCAGCGGCTTGCGACAGCGGCATTGGTCGTCGGGATGGTGGGGACAGTAGGCGATGAAATCGATGCAGCCGCCCTGGGCTTCCACCAGTCGCTCCAGCTTTTCATGCATGGCGTCCAGTGCATCGGTGTCGTAGTAACCCCGACCGATGCCGGACTGGTTGGTGGCGATGGCGATGCGGTGCCCAGCATTACAGAGCCGGGCCACCGCTTCTATGCTGCCGGGAATGGGGAGCCATTCATCCGCTGAGCAGATGTAGTTGCCATCGTACTCGTTGATGACCCCGTCCCGATCCAGAATGATCAACATCGCTATGCGCGTGCCTCTGAAACCGGTCTCAGCCTGCTGTGGGCAGCAGGGAGATATCCGCAACGCGCAGGAACAGGTTGCGCAGACGATTCAGTAGCGCCAGCCGGTTGTTCCGTACGGCCTCGTCGTCGGCCATGACCATCACTTCATCAAAGAAGTTGTCCACCGGTGCTCGCAAGCTGGCCAGTGAGCTCAGGGCGCTGGCGTAGTCGCCGCTCTCGAACAGCGGCAGGACTTTGGCGGCCTGCTGGTCGACCTGCTCGGCCAGGGCTTTCTCGGCACTGTCCTGCAGCAGGCTGGCGTCGACGGTTTCACCGATGCTGTCACCACCCTGCTTGGTCAGGATGTTGGACACCCGCTTGTTGGCGCCGGCCAGGGCCTGCGCTTCGGGCAGCTGGCGGAAGGCTTCCACCGCTTTCACCCGGCGGTCGAAATCCAGCGGGCGGGTCGGACGGCGGGCATGAACGGCCAGGTAAACCTCGGCACCAATGCCCTGCTCATCGTAATGAGCGCGGAAACGCTCCAGCATGTAATCCACAACCGTGCTGGCGGTATTCTGTTCGGTCAGCACCGTGAAGTTCTCTTCCGCCCACTCGCAGCAGGTCTGCAGATCCAGCGGCAGTTCACGTTCGATGATGATGCGAAGCACACCGAGAGAGGCCCGGCGCAGGGCGAACGGGTCCCGGGTGCCGGACGGCGGCTGGTTGATGCCGAACAGGCCCACCAGGGAGTCCAGACGGTCCGCGATGGCAATGGCACAGCCGGTCAGGGTTGTTGGCAAATCGTCGCCGGCGAAACGGGGCATGTACTGCTCGTTCAGAGCCTTGGCAACATCTTCCGGTTCGCCGTCGTTGGCCGCATAGTACTGCCCCATGATGCCTTGAAGATCGGTAAACTCCAGCACCATTTCGGTCACCAGGTCGGTCTTCGCCAGCATGGCGGCGCGCTCGGCCAGGGCCGGGTCACTGCCGATGGCGTCGGCAATCTTCCTTGCCAGGGCGGCAACGCGTACGGACTTGTCGTAGATACTGCCCAGCTTCTCCTGGAACACGATGGGTTTGAGGGCGTCAATGCGGTCCTCAAGTTTCGTCTTCCGGTCGGTTTCGTAAAAGAATGCAGCATCAGACAGACGGGGCCGGATCACTTTCTCGTTACCAGAGACCACCTGAGCCGGATCCTTGCTCTGGATGTTCGCCACGGTGATGAACAGCGGCAGCATTTCGCCGTCGGCGGCCACCACGTGGAAGTATTTCTGGTGTTCCTTCATGGAGGAAATCAGCGCCTCCGCGGGAACCTCCAGGAAACGCTCCTCGAAGCGACCCATTAACGGAACCGGCCACTCGTTCAGGGCGGTAACTTCGTCCAGCAGATCTTCATCAATCACGGCCTTGCCGCCGGCTTCCTTCTCGGCCAGTTCGGTCACGCCGGCACGGATCTGTTCCCGGCGCTCGGCGAAATCGGCAATCACATAGCCTTCCTGCTTGAGGACGACTTCGTAATCGTTCGGTGTGGGCACGATCAGGGATTTCGGGCAATGGAAGCGATGGCCGCGGGTCTTGTTGCCCGGAGCCAGGCCCATAATCGGCGCATCAATCACCTTGTTGCCAAACAGCAGGACCACCCAGTGTACCGGGCGCACAAATTCGGTCCGGTGGGCACCCCAGCGCATACGCTTGGGAATCGGCAGGCCGGCCAGGGATTGCTCCACCAGCTCCGGCATCAGTTCCACGGTGGGCTTGCCCTGCTCCACGGTGCGGTAAACCACCCAGGCACCCTTGTCGGTTTCCAGGGTATCGAGCTGGTCCGGGGTAACGCCCAGAGAGGTGGCGAAGCCGGTCAGCGCCCGGGTCGGGTTGCCGGCGTCGTCAAAGGCAGCCTTGACGGCGGGGCCGCGTTTTTCAACAGACTTGTCGGGCTGGGCATCGGAGAGGTTCCGGATACGGACCGCAAGACGGCGCGGCGCAGCGAAGGCCTCGACCTTGCCGAATTCGATGCCAGCCTCTTCCAGACCCCGGGCAATGCCCTGGGTGAAGGCGTCAGACAATGGCTTGAGGGCCTTGGGTGGCAGCTCTTCGGTGCCCAGTTCGACCAGAAAATCCTGTGTTGCCATGATTATGCGTTCCCCTGTTCCTGCTGTGCCTTCTTGGCTTTCTTGCCCTTCTTGCTTTTCGCCTTGTCGTCAGCGGCCTCGGCGGCGGCCAGGACTTCCTTGCGCAGGGCATCGGGTGCCAGCGGGAAACCCAGTGAACGGCGGCTGTCGAAGTAGGCCTGAGCGACGGCACGAGCCAGGGTGCGAACCCGCAGGATGAAGCGCTGACGCTCGGTTACCGAGATGGCGTGGCGGGCGTCCAGCAGGTTGAAGGTGTGGGAGGCTTTGAGAACCTGTTCGTAAGCCGGCAATGCCAGTCCGGCTTCGATCAGCCGGGCACTTTCCCGCTCGTGAACGTCGAAGCTGTGGAACAGGAATTCGGTATCGGCGTGCTCGAAGTTGTAGGTGGACATCTCCACTTCCTGCTGGTGGAACACGTCACCGTAGGTGACCACACCGTCAGGGCCTTCGGTCCAGACCAGATCGTAGACGCTGTCCACCCCCTGCAGGTACATGGCGATCCGCTCGAGGCCGTAGGTAAGCTCGCCGGTGACCGGAAAGCATTCCAGGCCACCCACTTGCTGGAAGTAGGTAAACTGGGTGACTTCCATGCCATTCAGCCAGATTTCCCAACCCAGCCCCCAGGCACCGAGTGTCGGTGATTCCCAGTTGTCTTCCACGAACCGGATGTCGTGCACCAGCGGATCCAGACCCAGGGCTTTCAGGGAATCCAGGTACAGTTCCTGGATGTTGTCCGGGGACGGCTTGAGCACCACCTGGAACTGATAATAATGCTGCAGGCGGTTGGGGTTTTCACCGTAGCGACCGTCCGTAGGGCGTCGGCTGGGCTGAACGTAGGCGGCGTTCCAGGTTTCCGGCCCGATGGCACGCAGGAAGGTGGCCGGGTGGAAGGTGCCTGCACCTACTTCCATATCCAGTGGCTGGAGAACCACGCAGCCATGCTGCGCCCAGAAATTCTGCAGGGCCAGGATCAGGCCCTGAAAGGTGCCGATGTCCGGAGTTGTCTGTTGCTTTGCCTTGTCTGTCACGACGGTTGCCTGCTGATCAGTCTGTGTGTGGCGCCCCGGTTGTCCTTCGGGGCACTCCGAAAAAAGGCGCATTATACGCGTGCTGGCTGTGTATTTCTAAGTCAGAAGAAGGTGAGGCCCACCTGGAACAGTTTTTCCACATCCCGGATACGGGTTTTATCCACCAGGAACAGGATGACGTGGTCATCCGGCTGGATCCGGAGGTGGTCGTGGGCGATGAGCACTTCGTTGCGTCGGACGATGGCACCGATGGTGGTGCCTTCCGGCAGGCTGATTTCATCGAGCCGTTTGCCGACCACCTTCGAGGACCGGTGGTCCCCGTGGGCAATGGCTTCAATCGCCTCGGCAGCGCCCCTGCGCAGTGAGTGAACGTTCACAACGTCGCCCCGCCGAACATGGGTCAGCAGGCTGCCGATGGTGGTTTGCTGGGGCGAGATGGCCACGTCGATATCGCCACCCTGGATCAGGTCTACGTAGTCCGGGTTGTTGATCAGGGTCAGTACCTTGCGGGCACCCAGGCGCTTGGCCAACAGTGAGGCCATGATGTTGGCTTCATCGTCGTTGGTCACCGCGCAGAACACATCGGTATTCTCGATGTTCTCTTCCAGCAGAATGTCCTTATTGGCGGCGTTGCCCTCCAACACCACGGTTTTCCGCAGATTTTCCGAGAGCATCACGCAGCGTTCGTGGTCCCGCTCCAGCAGTTTTACCTGGTAACGGTTTTCCAGTGTATGGGCCAGACGCTGACCGATATTGCCGCCCCCGCAGATAAAGATGCGCTTGTAGGGTTTTACCAGCGGTTGCAGTTCGCTCATGACCGACTTGATATGATCGCCGGCGGCAATAAAGAACACCTCATCACCATCTTCAATAACGGTGTTGCCCTCGGGCATGATCGCCCGGTCTTTGCGGAAGATGGCCGCTACCCGGGTATCAATCTTGGGCATGTGGGTGCGCAGGTAAGACAGTTCGTGGCCCACGAGGGGGCCGCCCTTGGTGGCACGGATGGCCACAAGGCGGGTCAGGCCCTTGGAGAACTCCAGTACCTGCAGGGCGCCGGGATTCTCGATGAGCCGGGTAATGTGCTTGGTCACCAGATGTTCCGGGCTGATCAGAACGTCAATGGGAAAGCCCCGAAGACTGTCGAGATCCTTGGTCTGGTCGCGCTGGTAGAAAAGCTCGGATTTTGCCAGGTAAGCTCCGGCGCGTACCCGACAGATGGTGGTTGGAGTCTTGTACAGCAGTTTGGCCACCTGGCAGGCCACCATGTTGGTTTCGTCGCTGTTGGTGACCGCAATCAGCATGTCCGCGTCTTCCGCCCCGGCCTGTCTTAAAGATGTGGGGTAGGATGCAGCACCTTGAACAGTGCGAATGTCGAGCCGGTCCTGCAACTCGCGCAACCGGGCGCCATTGCTATCGATGATGGTGATGTCGTTGGCTTCGTTGGCAAGGTTTTCGGCAAGGGTTCCGCCGACCTGGCCGGCACCGAGAATCAGGATTTTCATGGTTCGGGTTTCTCCAGCACGGCATAGAAGAAGCCGTCATGGCTGTCCGGATCGGGGAGCAGTTGTCGCCCCGCACCCATATCGCGCCCCCACTGAGCGTCTGGCTCAAGGAGAATGGCATCGGTCTGCTGCTTGCAGAACCGCTGAATTATACGGTGATTTTCCTGGGGGAACACCGAGCAGGTGGCATACACCAGCCGTCCTCCGGGTTTCAGGATAGCCCACATGGCGTCGAGCAACCCGAGCTGTATGGCAGCCAGCGGGGTAATGTCGGATTCACGGCGCAATAACTTGATATCAGGGTGGCGGCGAATCACGCCGCTGGCGCTGCAGGGCACGTCCAGCAGGATGCGATCGAATGCCTCGCCGTCCCACCATTGGTCGGTCGCGGCGGCATCCGCCTGTTTCAGGGTGGCGTTGAGATCGAGTCGATCCAGATTCTCCTGCACCCGGGGCAGGCGCTCAGCGGATTCGTCAATGGCGACCACTTCTGCCAGCTCACCACAGCTTTCAAGAATTGCGCAGGTTTTGCCGCCCGGGGCGGCGCAGGCATCCAGTACCCGTTGGCCCGGGGCCAGGTCCAGCAAGGTGGTGCACAGCTGGGCCGCTTCATCCTGCACGCTGACGGCGCCATCGGCGAACCAGGGCAACCGATCGACAGGAACCGGACTGGCCAGCTGAATGCCGTGAGGGGCAAACTGTGTCGCACAGGCTTCAATGCCGGCTTCCGCAAGTAACCCAAGGTATTCATCCCGGCCAAACCGCAGCGCGTTTACCCGCAGCGTCATGGGCGCCTGTGAATTGTTGGCGCCCAAAATTTGTTGCCAGTCTTCCGGCCAGTTGTGGCGTAGCTTTTCCACCATCCAGACCGGATGGCTGAACCGGGCCGAGTCGTCCTCGGGTTCTGGCGCGCCGTCACGCTCCGCAGCCCTCAGAACGCCGTTTACCAGCCCGGTCAGATGGGGTTTTTCCAGGGCCCGGCAGGCTTCTACGGTTTCATTGAGTACGGCGTAGGTGGCCTGTTGGCTGAAGCGCAACTGGAACAGGGCAACCAGCATCAGGTGATGGATGATGCGGTCCGGCTTGCGCAGAGGTTTCTTCAGCCGGCCATTGAGCTCGCCATCGAGGCGGTGAAACCAGCGGCAGGTGCCGTAACAGAGCGCCTGGAGCTCCGGGCGTTCATTGGCGGGCAGGCGGTTCAGTGCGGGCGGCAGGCACTGGGACAGGGACTGGCCATGTTCCACGGCCAGCATCACGCCAGCGGCGATGGCGCGCATGGGTTGTTGTCGATCCCCCATATCAGCGCAGCTCCTGGCCGGGCATAAGCAGTTCCTTACCGCCGTTGATCAGGTCGTTCACGCTCTGGGCGCGGGACCCCGGCAGCTGCAGGCGGGTAATGCGCAGGGTTCCATTGCCGCAGGCAATGTCGATTCCCTCCCGGTCCCGTTGGATGACGGTCCCGGGCAGACCGTCGCTGGTGGTCACCAGAGCCCGGGCCTCATGAATCCGGATGCGTTGATCCCCCAGATCAGTGTAGGTTCCGGGCCAGGGATTGAATGCGCGAACCAGCCGTTCAATGACGGTGGCGTCTGTTGCCCAGTCAATATGGCCTTCGGTCTTGCTCAGTTTGCTGGCGTAGCAGGCCAACTCGTCGTTCTGGGGTTCCCCGGTGAGTTCACCTTTCTGAAGCAGCTCAAGGGCCTTGATGATGGCGTTGCCACCGAGCTCTGCCAGGCGGTCATGCAGGCTGCCCCCGGTGTCGCTGTCATCGATAGCGGTCAGTGATTTCAGCAACATGGCTCCGGTATCGAGGCCTTCGTCCATTTGCATGATGGTGATGCCGGTCTCGTCATCGCCTGCGGCAATGGCCCTCTGAATAGGTGCGGCGCCGCGCCAGCGGGGCAGCAGCGAGGCATGGATGTTCAGGCAGCCGTGGGTGGGAATGTCGAGCACAGCCTTCGGCAGGATCAGGCCATAGGCGGCGACGATCATCACGTCCGGGTTCAGGTCGGCCAGTTGCTTCTGGGCTTCGGGTGTTTTCAGTGTTTCGGGCTGGAAGACCGGGATCTCGTGGTCCAGCGCCACTTGCTTGACCGGGCTGGGCTGCAGCTTTCGGCCGCGACCGGCGGGCCGGTCCGGCTGGGAATAAACGCCAACAATGGTGTGGCCGTCCGCAATCAGGGCCTTGAGCGCGGTTGCCGCGAAATCTGGAGTGCCAGCAAAAACAAGTCGCACGGTGTTGTGATCTCTGTTCCGTTGTATACGAAAAGACCGGGTCATGACCCGGTCCGGAATAGTGTCTGGTTTTGAGGCTCGCCTGCAGCCTGGATCAGGCACTCTTCTTATGCAGCTTCTCCAGCTTCTTGCGAATGCGAGTACGCTTGAGCGAGCTGAGATAGTCCACGAACAGCTTGCCGTTCAGGTGATCCATCTCATGCTGGATACAAACGGCCAAAAGGCCTTTGGCCTCCAGTTCGTAAGGTTTGCCGTCCCGGTCCAGGGCCCGGATCATGCAGTGTTCGATCCGTTCGACGTCTTCGTAGAATCCGGGTACCGACAGGCAGCCTTCCTGCATGGCTTCCCGTTCACCGTCCAGAACTTCCACTTGGGGGTTGATAAACACCCGCGGCTCGCTCTTGTCCTCGGACAGATCCATGACAATGATTTGCTTGTGAACATTCACCTGGGTGGCCGCAAGGCCAATGCCGGGCGCATCGTACATGGTCTCGAACATGTCGTCGATCAGCTTGCGGTCGGCGTCTGTCACCTCTTCTACCGGCTTGGCAATGGTGCGCAGACGGGGATCCGGGTATTCGAGAATCTCTAGTATCATAGGTCAGTCTTTTCGCCTGTATGTCGGGACGCCCACAGAATTATGCCGGCATCTCTTTTGACTTTGCTGTTCTTTGTAACAGTGTGAAACTGATCTCCGAAATGCGACAGCGTACTGCGCAAATTTTCGCCCTGCCTCTACTATTATCGGGGCAAGGCCCCAGCTTTCAACGGCTGGAGGGGTTATCAACGTTTATACGACTATTATCCAACAATTCGTCGATTGAGTACAAACTGATCAGTTAATAGTTAAAATCTTTCGACGGCGGGATAGAATTTACTGGAAGAACAAAAGATAACATCACAATTTGCGAGACTTCTTCTATAGTAACTGGAATAACAACGTAATAAGCTGCAGGAAACTGACTGCATCCCAACAGAATGCAAAGAATCAAGGCACGCGATCAAGGACTTACACAATGAGGAAACTGCTGTACGCTCTGGCAGCAACTACGCTGCTTATAACCTCCTGGGCCCATGCTGCACCGGAGCTGCGGTCCGATCATCCCGAGCGTTACACCGTAGTTAAGGGTGACACCCTCTGGGACATTTCGGCCCGTTTTCTGAATAACCCCTGGTACTGGCCGGAAATATGGCATGTAAACCCGCAGGTCGCCAACCCTCACCTGATTTATCCCGGTGATCGCCTTGCCCTGGTTTACATCGACGGCAAACCCCGGATTACCAAGGTTGCCAGCAACGACGTGGTAAAACTATCGCCGCAGGTTCGTTCCGAGCCTATCGATACGCCGATCCCGGCGATTCCGCTCGATGCCATCGGCAGCTTCCTCACCGACACCCGTATTGTCAGCCCGGAAGAGATCAACGGCGCTCCCTACGTTCTGGAAGGTGAAGACGGCCGCATCATCACTGGTGCCGGCGATCGGATATATGCTCGCGGTGAGAAACCTGCTGACAAGGTGGGTATCTTCCGCCGCAGCAAGGAATTCCGGGACCCGGACACCGGCGAATTCCTTGGCCTTGAAGCACGTAGCATTGCCCGTGGTGATGTGGCCCGCGAAAATGGCGACGTACTGACTGTAAATCTGGTCAGTTCCAACGAAGAGGTTCGTATCGGCGACCGGCTCCTGGTGAGCGAAGACCGCCGCCTGACCACCAGCTTCGTGCCCAGTGCGCCCAGCGAGGACATTGAGGGGCAGATGATTTCTGTCGATGGTGGTGTTAATCAGATCGGTCAGTTTGACGTGGTTGCCATTAACCGCGGCACCCGGGAAGGTCTGGAAGCCGGCAACGTGATGGCCGTTCTTAAAAGCGGCAATCTGGTCCGTGACCCGGTAACTGGAGAAACCATCGAGCTGCCCTCCGAGCGTGCCGGGTTGCTGATGGTGTTCCAGGCTTATGAAAAAATGAGCTATGGGCTGGTGCTGCGGGCCAACCGCGTGTTGACGGTGGGTGACAAGGTTACCAACCCCTGATTGATTGAATACCGATAGACGCAATGGCCGGACCAGGAAGGTCCGGCCTCGCTGTTTCCAAGGACGATGCCGTGTTTTCTTCTGCTACAGCCCAATGGCTGTTTCTGACTTGCCTGCCAAACCTTGGCCGCACCCGTCGGCGCGAACTGCTGACTGAATTCCCTGACCTGCCCCGACTGCTCTCGATGAATGCCGCAACCTTGCGGGCCATGGGCATGACTGCGGACGCCATAACCGCAATCCAGGCCTGGCAACAGCAGGATGAAGCTCATCCGGCGGTTCGTGACGTCCGATTGATACAGGATTCCTGCCGAAAGCACGGCATCGGCATTCTGACCTGGACGGACACTGATTACCCGGAGCAGCTCCGGCACATTCACGATGCACCCCTGGTACTTTATACCCTGGGTGATACGGAGCTTCTGGCCCGGGACCAAATCGGCATTATCGGCAGTCGCAAGGCGACTCCTGCCGGTCTGGATCATGCCCGTCGGTTCGCTGCGGAACTCAGTGCCCGGGAGTTACTGGTGACCAGTGGTCTGGCGCTGGGCGTTGATGGTGCCGCCCATGCCGGTGCGCTGGATGCCGGGTTTCTGACGCTGGCGGTGATTGGCTGCGGTCTGGATCGTATCTATCCGCACCAACACAGGCGCCTGGGTGAGCGGGTGATTGCCCAGGGGCTGGTGATTTCCGAGTATCCCCCCGGTACACCGGCAAGAGCCGCGCATTTTCCTCAACGCAACCGGATTATCAGCGGCCTGAGCCGTGGGGTGCTGGTGGTGGAGGCGGGTCTGCGGAGTGGCTCCCTGATCACCGCGCGGATGGCGCTGGAACAGGGGCGGGAAGTATTCGCCATTCCTGGCTCGGTGCATAGCCCGGTTGCCCGCGGCTGTCATCACCTGATCAAGCAGGGCGCCCGACTCGTGGAAACGGTGGATGACATTCTGGAGGAACTCGGCGCCTGGTGGTCCCCGCCGCTTACGCCCGAGTCTGCTTCAGAGCCAGAACCAAAGCGCCATGACAACGGACTCCTGGCCGGCCTGGACAGTCGCGAAATCGCGGTGTTTAAGGCTTTAGGGTATGATCCACAATCAACCGATGCACTGAGTTCAGCAACCGGTCTTCCCGCCGATCAGCTCATGCAGTCCCTGTTGCTTCTTGAGTTGCAGGGCCTGGTCAGTTCGGCGCCGGGAGGTTTTCAGAAAATCGCCTGAATCTGGTGTAACCAGCTACCCTGATCAATTCTGACACGAGCAGTATGGCCCATTCCCATCCCCTTTCTGACTGGCAATTGCATTGTGCTCGCCGCACAGTGTTCAGTGGCGGTGTTATCGCCTATCCCACCGAAGCTGTCTGGGGCCTGGGATGTGACCCCTGGGATCAGGAGGCGGTGGAGCGGATTCTGGAACTGAAACAACGCCCGGTCGAAAAAGGGATGATTCTGGTGGCGTCGTCCGTGGACCAGATCCGCTTTCTGCTCGATCCCCTTACCCGGTCGATGCAGGCCGAAGCGGAGCGCCATTGGCCAGGCCCGGTGACCTGTCTGCTGCCAGACATACAGCGGCAGATTCCGGACTGGGTCCGTGGAAAACACAGCTCCATTGCCGTCCGGGTCAGCGAACATCCTGTGGTACGTGCGCTCTGTGAGTCGACAGGAATGCCTCTGGTCTCCACGTCCTGCAATCCGGCCGGGCGCCAGCCAGCCCGACATATCTGGCAGGTCAGGGGCTACTTTGGCGATCAGCTTGACTGGATCGTACCCGGGGCATTGGGCGGTAATCGCAAACCCAGCCGTATTATTGATATTGTCAGTGGTCAGCAACTTCGTTAGGAGCGTTTATGGCACAGCAACCCGATAGCCAGGCGGTAAAGCAGTACCTGCTGGGATTGCAGGAATCGATCTGTAGCCGACTGGAGGCTGTCGACGACGGTGCATCGTTCATCCGGGATGCCTGGGACCGGCCGGAAGGCGGCGGCGGTGTCAGCCGCGTGATCACCGAAGGCAGCGTGTTCGAGAAAGGCGGGGTCAACTTCTCCCACGTAATGGGGGACACAATGCCGGCATCGGCCACGGCCCACCGCCCCCACCTGGCCGGTGCCCCCTGGCAGGCCATGGGTGTGTCGCTGGTTATCCACCCCAACAACCCCTACGTGCCTACCTCCCACGCCAACGTCCGGTTTTTTATTGCCACGCCAAAGAACAGTGAGCCGGTGTACTGGTTTGGTGGTGGCTACGACCTCACGCCCTACTACGGTTTCGAGGAGGACTGTGTGCACTGGCACAGGACCGCCCACACCGCCTGTGAGCCGTTTGGAGAGGATGTCTACAAGCGCTTCAAGGACTGGTGCGATGACTACTTCTATCTGAAACACCGGGATGAACCCCGGGGTGTCGGTGGGCTGTTCTTTGATGACCACAATACCGGCGACTTCGAGCAGGATTTCGGCCTGATGAAAGCGGTGGGCGACAGCTATATTGATGCCTACGAGCCCATTGTCCGGCGCCGCATGGATCACCCTTTCGGTGACCGCGAGCGGGACTTTCAACTCTACCGCCGCGGTCGTTACGTAGAGTTCAATCTGGTCTATGACCGCGGCACCCTGTTTGGCCTGCAATCCGGCGGTCGAACAGAATCCATACTGATGTCCCTGCCGCCGCTGGTGCGCTGGGACTACAACCGGACCGCCGAGCCCGGCTCCGAGGAAGCCCGGCTTACAGACTATTTCCTGACTGGCCGGGACTGGCTGGAGGCCCAGCATGACTAACGATCTCTACGCGGTTGTTGGCAACCCCATCAGCCACAGCAAATCGCCGAGGATTCACAGCCTGTTTGCCAGCGAGACCGGCGAGCCGGTTGAGTACACCGCCATCCAGGCGCCTCTGGATGATTTTGCCGGCACCGTGAAGCAGTTCTTTGAGCGGGGCGGAAAGGGCCTGAACGTGACCGTGCCTTTCAAGGAGGAAGCCTGGAAGCTGGCGGATCGCCGCACCGAACGGGCCGAGAATGCCGGCGCAGCCAATACCCTCTACCTGGATGACGACGGCCTGCTCACCGCCGACAATACGGACGGTTGCGGTATTGTCGGGGATCTTGTCGTGAATCACGGTGTCGCTCTGAAGGGCGCGCACATTCTGGTGCTGGGTGCGGGCGGGGCGGTTCGTGGTGTTCTGGGTCCGATCCTGGCGGAGCATCCTGCCTCAATAACCATTGCCAACCGAACCGTCGCCAAGGCCGAAGCCCTGGTTGAGCTGTTTACGCCCGTGGCAGGCGAGACCCGGCTGTCAGCCCGCGGATTCGAGCAGCCCAGTGAGCCTTTTGATGTGATCATCAACGGCACCAGTGCCAGTCTCCAGGGCGATTTGCCACCGCTGTCATCGAAGGTGATTGCCCAGGGAACCGTGATCTACGACATGATGTATTCTCTGCAGATCACCACCTTCAATCAGTGGGCACTTGAACAGGGCGCACAGATCGTCCATGACGGGCTTGGTATGCTGGTGGAGCAGGCGGCGGAATCGTTCCGGATCTGGCGCGGCATCAGCCCTGCCACACGCCCTGTCATTGAGGAATTGCGTAACGACTGAGTCGCGGCCCCCGGATTGGGCTATGCTCAGGGTCAACATTCCGTAGGGATTTTCGATGGATATTCTTACCCTTGTAGGGCTTGTGGCTGGTGTCCTGATCGTCGTGCTGGCGATGCTGGCCAACGCCTCCTTCCTGACGTTCCTGAACCTTCCGGGCCTCGCCATTGTGTTGGGCGGAACCTTCGCCGTAACCCTGGTCAAATTCCGCATGGCGTCGGTGATGAGCGCGTTCCGCCTGGCCATGTCGGCCGCCTTTACCGATCGGATGGCACGGCCGGCGGAGCTGATCCGGGAAGTGGGCGCGCTGGCCATGCTGGTGCGCAAGGAAGGGATCCTGGGTCTGGAAAATCACCAGACCGACAACGAGTTCCTCCAGAAGGCCATCAATCTCTGCGTTGACGGCCATCCGCCGGAACTTGTGGAGGAGGCGTTAGCCCAGGAAACCCAGCAGGCCGCCGAACGATACGAAGTGGCCGAGCGGGTGTTTCGGGGCATTGGCGAATCGGCGCCTGCCATAGGCATGTTGGGTACCCTGGTGGGCCTGGTACAGATGCTCAATACCCTGGATGATCCCTCCTCGATTGGCCCGGCCATGGCGATCGCCCTGCTCACCACCTTGTACGGTGCCTTTATTGCCCAGTTGATTGCCCTGCCCCTGGCCGACAAGCTCCAGCTCAAAGCCGAGGACGAGGCCCGCAACCAGATGCTGATCATCACTTCGATCAAGAACATCATGCGCGGCGAGAATCCCCGGGTGATGACCGAACTGCTGTCCTCGTTTGTTACCCCCGAGCAGCGCACCGGCCTGGCGCCGGAGCGGGAGGCCTGAGGGTTTGGAGCTGGTCCAGAAGAAGAACAAAAAGCGTCTGCAGAACCAGACGCCAGCCTGGATCGTCACGTTTGCCGATCTGGCCACTCTGCTACTGACTTTTTTCATACTGCTGCTGTCGTTTGCCGAAATGGACGTTGAGAAATACCGGGCCATGGCCAACTCCATGGCCGTGGCGTTTGGCTCCAGCAACGTCCTGGCGGAGGATATTGGTGGCTCCCCGCTGACCATGATTGAATCGGACACGGTCTCCCTTCCCGAGCCCACAGAATCCCAGGCACGGGAGCCCGAGTTCATTGATGAGCGCGCCGAGGGTGCAGCGCCCACCCAGATTCCGGGTGGTGTGATCGATCTGGCGAGCCGGATGATCCGGGAACTGGAATCAGAGGTGGCTTCGGAAGCCCTGAGCGTCAATTACGACCAGAACCAGGTGGTGATCCGCTTTTCCGAGGAGGCTACCTTCCGATCCGGCGAGGCCGCCATCAAGCCCGAGATGATACCGATCATTGAACGGGTGGTGAACGTGCTGTCGGCGTGCACCGGCGATGTGCTGGTGTCCGGCTACACCGATGACCGGCCCATTTCCAGTGACCGCTACCGCTCTAACTGGGATCTTTCGGCGGCCCGTGCAGTGTCCGTGGTGCACGAACTGGTGATGAACCGTCAGGTGCCGGCGGAGCGCGTGGTTGCGGCCGGGCGTGCCGAGACCAACCCGCTTGCGCCGAACGACACCCCGGAGAACCGGGCCCTGAACCGGCGGGTGGAAATCGCCATTCGCAATCCCGAATGCAACGACGAGGTGCCCACGGGTGACCTGCCCGTCGAAATCATGCCCTGAGCCTTATATCCGGTGCGCAGCCTCTCATTCGCAATCCATATAACTGTCCTGCTTTCAGGGCTTTATACTGTGCGCCCGATAATTGACTGGCACAGTAAAGCGAGAGAGCAACCATGAGTGGACCGGACAAGCCGAAAGTGATTGGCGAAGAATGGAGCGATGAGCGGGTCAGGAGTTTTCTGGATATCCGCCCCTGGGATGCTGCGGAGAATGCCGACTATAACGCTCTGTTGAAAGCCTACCAGGCCATGCGAGCGGAAGATTTCGAACGCTTTATCGGATTTTTCGTTGCCGAAGGTCGGGATCTGAATGCCACCGGCCCGAACGGAGAAACCATTCTGGACCTGATCTCCCGGCATCGTCGCAGTGTGGATTATGCCAGGGCACTGGAGAAGGCCGGTGCCAAAAAGACGGCCGCAGCCGGGGACTGATCCCGGCGTGGCATTAAGCCGGCCTCAGAGTTCACTGAAATGCCGATGCAAAAAGGGCCGGAAGCGGCTCATGGGCGCTCCGGCGGTTTCCGGATCGGGCCGGATGCCGGGTTGAAATCCCGGTAGCTCGCCGGACAGGAAAGGCGCCACCAGCGATGGGTTGGTACTGATGACATGAACCACCACATCCCGGCTGGCGTCCTCGCCGGTGATCAGTGGCGCTGGCTGATGGTCACCCAGGATAATCATCAGGGCGTCCTGACGCAGGTAGTGAGCGGCAAAGCCCCCGGCCACCTCCAGGGCATAGGCGATCGCCTGGCCGTAATGCTGGCGCACTCTGTCCGGATCGCGCCATAACGACACCGGTGCTTCGCCGGCACCCTCCCAGCGTCGGAACACCTCTCCGTTGCCGATGCTTTGCCAGTCGTCGAGCACCGGTAGTATCGGAACCCAGGGAGCGTGGCTGCTGATCAGCGCCAGCTCTGCGAACAGCGGCCCCTGGTGTGCTTCTCGAATGGCCTGGAACCGGTGCCAGGTGTACTGGTCGGGCATGGTGACCCAGTTGA
>CAZFQI010000067.1:0-18029 GCA_964520755.1 uncultured Marinobacter sp.
TCAAGGAAACGTACCAGGTTGCGTAGTTTGACCTGATAATCCCCTTCTTCAGTTCCTGGACGGAACTTAAGCTCTTTGACCTGCGTCTGCTTCTGCTTTTTCTTCGCAGCCGCCTTGGCCTTCTTCTCGTCGAAGATTTTCTTGCCGTAGTCCATTATCTTACAGACGATCGGATCGGAATCCGTAACCTGGACCAGGTCAAGAGATGCCTCTTCAGCTTGCTTGATGGCATCCTCAATTGGTACTACACCGACCTGATTGCCTTCGGCATCGATCAGTCGGACTTCGGTTGCGTCAATATTCTCATTGATCGGCGCCTTTGGTGTACGCCCACCCCGATTCGCTCGCTGTTTAATAATTAGATCTCCGTCTTTGTTTTGCCCTTGCGCTCAACATCTTCATTTAAAAGCTGCTCGAACGCTTCAAGCGATAAAGTTCCCAAATCTTCGCCTTTGCGGGTTCTCACCGCAACCGCGTTGTTGTCGACTTCTTTGTCGCCGACAACGACAAGGTAGGGAACCTTGTTAAGAGTATGCTCGCGGATTTTAAAGCCGATCTTCTCGTTTCTCAAGTCAGCATTAACCCTATAGCCCAAAGAATCCCACTTTTTCGCCAGATTCTGACAATAATCACGCTGATTATCGGTAATATTGAGGATTGCTACCTGAGTCGGCGCCAGCCAGGTCGGGAATGCGCCTTCGTATTCTTCGATCAGAATACCAATGAAACGCTCAAAGGATCCCAATACGGCCCGATGCAGCATAACCGGCGTCTTCCGCTCGGAATTATCGGCAACATACTGCGCACCCAGGCGACCCGGCATGGAAAAGTCCACCTGAATAGTGCCACATTGCCACACCCGTCCGATACAGTCCTTCAGAGAGAACTCGATCTTGGGACCATAGAAGGCGCCCTCACCCGGCAACAGCTCCCAATCGACACCTTCACGATTCAGCGCTTCTTCCAGGGCAGCTTCGGCCTTGTCCCAGACTTCATCCGAGCCAACCCGCTTTTCGGGGCGCGTTGACAGCTTATACAGGATTTCAGTGAACCCGAAGTCTGTGTAGATCTCGTGCAGCATTTCGATAAATGCCGACACTTCCTGCTGGATGGCGTCTTCTTCGCAGAAGATATGGGCGTCATCCTGGGTAAAGCCACGAACCCGCATCAGTCCGTGGAGCGCGCCGGACGCTTCATTGCGATGGCAAGAGCCGAATTCTGCCAGCCTCAGCGGCAGATCCTTGTAGCTTTTCAGCCCCTGATTGAAGACCTGCACGTGACAGGGGCAGTTCATGGGCTTGATCGCGTAGTCGTGCTTCTCCGACTCGGTCGTGAACATGTCGTCCTTGAACTTGTCCCAGTGCCCTGACTTCTCCCACAGGGTCCGCGAAACAACCTGGGGTGTCTTGATTTCCTTGTAGCCATGCTCCTGCTGCTTGCGGCGCATGTACTGCTCAACTTCCTGGTACAGCGACCAGCCATCCGGGTGCCAGAACACCATACCCGGCGCTTCTTCCTGCATGTGGAACAGACCAAGCTTCTTGCCAAGCTTGCGGTGGTCGCGCTTTTCAGCTTCTTCCAGACGGTGCAGGTAAGCCTTGAGATCCTTCTTGTTGCCCCATGCAGTGCCGTACACGCGCTGAAGCTGCTCATTGCTGGTGTCGCCACGCCAGTAGGCGCCAGCCACCTTGGTCAGCTTGAAGGCTTTCAGCTTGCCCGTGCTTGGGACGTGCGGGCCGCGACAGAGGTCAATGAAATCACCCTGGCTGTAGAAGGAAAGATCTTCATCGCCAGGAATGTCCTGGATGATTCGGACCTTGTATTCCTCACCCATGTCTTCAAAAAGCTTGATCGCCTCATTACGGGACATGATGGAGCGCGACACCGGAAGGTCCTGCTTGGAGAGCTCTTCCATGCGCTTCTCGATCCGCGCCAGATCCTCGTTGGTAAACGGGCGGTCGTACTTGAAGTCGTAGTAGAAGCCGTTGTCGATGACCGGGCCAATGGTAACCTGGGCACCGGGAAACAGTTCCTGAACAGCCATAGCCATCAGGTGAGCCGTGGAATGGCGGATAATATCAACGCCGTCTTCGTCACGCTCAGTGACGATTGCCAGTTCGGCATCATTTTCGATTCGATAGCTCGTGTCCACGAGCTGGCCGTCTACCTTGCCGGCAAGGGCGGCCTTGGCAAGACCAGCGCCAATATCGGCGGCGACATCATGAACGGTTACGGGTTCGGCAAAACTGCGATGGCTGCCATCGGGCAGGGTTACGACGGGCATGGAAAACTCCTGTTAGTTGCTCAGCGGTGATCTATACCAGAGACCACATGGTGACGGCACGGCGCGATACAAACCGCGGGCCGATTCGGGCAGAAGTCTAACAGAAAAAAACCCGGCAGGTTAATGCCGGGTTTTTACGGACAGGCGTGGCATCATGCCGGCTGGCCGGCGGCCTCCTCTCTGGCACGCCGGCGCAACTGACCGAACGCCAGAAGCCCGAGCAAAGCCAATGCCGGAATGAACATCAGTTCCTTCGGTGGCCGCTCCAGATCAACCTGCACTGCATCGATGGTCCAGCCGAACTGGATACCGGCATCCTCCGCCGGGCTGCCGAAACCAACGAAGTCTACCGCCATCTTTTCGCCATCCGGGCTGAGCTCCAGGCCGGCGTCCATCAGGCGTTGCTCAGGCGTTTCGCCAGCAGGAATCTCAAGCCTTACGTAGGTTGTCACCTCGTCGCCGTCGATGGTCATACCGGACGCCTTCAGCACAATCGGTTTATTGGCCGGCACATCCTCGACGTATTCCATGATCTCTGCTCCGGGCCGGTCTGCCGTGGGCGGATAGACCATATCCCACCAGAAGCCGGGCCGGAACATGGTAAAGGTGATCAGCAGCAATAGAAGGGACTCCCACTTGTAACTCTTGGTGAACCAGAAGCCCTGTGTGGCTGCGGAAAATACCAGCATGGCGGTCACCGCACTGAAGATCGTTACCAGCAGGTCAAACCAGCCACTCAGCCCGATCAGCAACAGCTGAGTATTGAAAATAAACATGAACGGGAGAATCGCCGTTCGGATGTCATAGGTGAAGCCCTGGATACCCGTTCGTATCGGGTCTGCTCCGGATATGGCGGCGGCGGCATACGCCGCCAGCCCCACGGGCGGCGTGTCGTCCGCCAGAATACCGAAGTAGAACACGAACAGGTGCACGGCAATCAGGGGCACGATCAGGCCGTTCTGGGCTCCCAGAGTGACGATCACTGGGGCCATCAGGGTGGACACAACGATGTAGTTGGCGGTGGTCGGCAAACCCATACCGAGGATCAGACTGATAATGGCCGTAAAAATCAGCATCAGCAGCAGGTTGCCGCCGGACAGGAACTCGACAAACTCGGTCATTACCAGGCCGATACCCGTCAGCGTAACCGTTCCCACCACGATGCCGGCCGTGGCAGTTGCCACACCAATACCCACCATGTTCCGGGCGCCAGTGGCGAGCGAATGCGCCAGATCGAACACACCGTTCTTGAACTCGACCAGCAAGTTGCCGTGCTTATGGAAAAAGGCCTTCAGCGGGCGCTGCGTGATGACAATAAAGATCATGAACAGGGTGGCCCAGAACGCAGACAGCTGGGGTGAGAAACGCTCAACCGTAAGGCACCACACCAGAACCACAACGGGCAACAGGAAGTACAAACCGGTCTTGACGGTGGGCCCCACAGGAGGCAACTCTCCCATGTCCTGGTCCGGGTCATCTTCTTCCAGTTCGGGGAACCGGGTGGCGTAGCCGACCAGCCCGATGTAGATCAGCACCAGCAATGGTGCCAACACCCAGATCGCCGCTTCACCGAACAGCGTCTTAGTCCAGCCGATACCGTAATACACCACGAGAGTCAGCACGCTCAGGCCAATCAGGATGACAACCCAGTTCAGCATGCGCTGGGCAAGAGTCGGCTTGTTAAGGCGTTCGATACCGTGCATCTTCAGCTTGCAGGCCTCGAGGTGCACGATGTAGATCAGTGCCACATAGGAGATCAACGCCGGCAGAATGGCGTGCTTGATGACCTCCAGGTAGGAAATGCCCACGTATTCGACCATCAGGAAGGCGGCGGCACCCATGATCGGTGGTGTAAGCTGGCCATTAGTGGAGGCAGCCACTTCTACCGCGCCTGCCTTGGTAGCCGGAAAGCCGACGCGCTTCATCAGCGGAATGGTGAACGTCCCGGTGGTCACAACGTTGGCGATGGACGAACCGGAGATAACGCCGCTCAGACCACTGGAAACCACCGCAGCCTTGGCGGGTCCGCCACGCATATGCCCCAACATGGCATAGGCGACCTTGATAAAGTAATTACCGGCGCCGGCTCTCTCAAGTAACGCGCCAAATAACACAAACAGGAAAACGAAGCTGGTCGAGACCCCCAGAGCCACACCAAACACACCTTCGGTGCCCAGCCATTGGTGCGACGCCAGCTTGCTCAGGCTCACGCCCTTGTGGGCAATCACATCCGGCATATAGGGGCCGGCGATGGAATAGGTTATAAAAACAGCAGCAACAATGGTCAGGGGCAGCCCCAGAGCGCGCCGGGTCGCTTCCAGAAGCAGCACAAGCCCCACAAGTGCAACCCACAGGTCCTGGGTAATGGGCGCGCCAGGGCGCGTTGAAAGCTCTTCGTAAAACACGAAAAGGTACGAGGCGCAAAAAGCGGCAACAAGCGCCAGAATCCAGTCATAGATCGGCACGATATTCACGTGCCGCCCCTTGATCATGGGGAAGGCGGAAAACGCCAGAAAAACCGCAAACGCGAGGTGGATAGAGCGCGCTTCGGTGGAATTGAAAATAGCAAAATTGAAGATGTAGGGCAGCGGTGACGCAATCCAGAGCTGAAACAGCGACCACAGCAGGGGAACGATAAACAGAATAATCGCGGCATACCCAGTGGTCGCCCTGCCCCCGGTTTCCGTCTGCAGGATCTCGTCTACATTACCGCCACCACCAGCACCAGCCCCGTTAGCCGGATCGCTCGTCGCCATAAATTAGTCCTGTCACGTAAAAGATAATTCTCTGAAAGGACGACACAGCGGGCCCAAGCCCGCTGTGTCGGAGTGCAGACAGATCAGTCGATCAGGCCGGCTTCCTTGTAATACTTGGCAGCACCCGGGTGCAGAGGCGCACTCAGGGCATCAGAGACCATCTCTTCCTTGTTCAGGTTGGCAAACGCAGGATGCAGACGCTTGAAGCTGTCGAAGTTTTCGAAAACAGCCTTCACAACGGCGTAGACAACATCGTCGGGGACATCAGTGGAGGACACGAAGGTTGCCGCAACACCAAAGGTGGTTACGTCTTCGTCACTGCCACGATACATACCGCCAGGAATGACCGCTTTGCGATAGTACGGGTTATCGTCAATCAGCGTCTTGGTGGCGGCGTTGTCCACGTTAACCAGGACGCTGTCACAGGAAGTTGTCGCTTCCTTGATGGCACCAGACGGGTGGCCAACGGTGTAGAAGAAGGCATCAATGTTGCCATCACACAGGGCCTGGGACTGCTCTGCCGCCTTGATTTCGGCAGCCAGGGCAAATTTGTCCGTGGTCCAGCCCATTTCGTCCATCAGAACTTCAGCGGTGGCACGCTGGCCAGAACCCGGGTTACCAATGGATACCCGCTTGCCTTCAAGGTCCTCAAAGGTCTTGATCCCGGATCCCTTGCTGGCCACAACGGTGAACGGTTCCGGATGCAGCGAGAAGACCGCGCGAAGATCCTTGTTGGCGCCGTCGTCCTTGAACTGGCTGGTGCCATTGTAGGCGTGGTATTGCCAGTCAGACTGGGCTACTGCCAGATCCAGCTCGCCCTGACTGATAGCGTTCAGGTTGTAGACAGAACCACCGGTGCTCTCTACCGAGCAACGAATACCATGTTCTTTACGGTCCATGTTCACCAGACGACAGATGGCACCACCGGCCGGATAATAAACGCCGGTTACACCGCCGGTGCCGATGGTCACAAAGCGCTGCTCCTGAGCGGAAACAGATGTTGATGCTGCACCCAGGCTGACTGCAGCAGCGACAGCGAATGCGGAGGCTTTGAGTTTCAGTGTCATGTGAGTTCTTCCTTTTTTTGATCGTTATAATCAACTGCCCGCTTGTTACTGCAGACAGACATCATGGTCGTTTTAAAACATAGACCACTTCACACCATAAATAAAGTATGGATTAGCTCGCTAAACGATTGACAAGACAACAAAAAAGCCCGCGGAGCGGGCTTTTTTGCAGGGCTGGGCGACAGTTATTTCGCGGCCCGGGCCTTGGCAAGCATCTGATCCGGCCGCAACAGGAACCGGGCCAGAGCCGGCAACAGCCAGATGGCTCCCACCATGTTCCAGAGGAACATGAAGAACAACAGGAAGCCCATGTCGGCCTGGAACTTGATCGGAGAGAATATCCAGGTAACAACACCCAGACCCAGAGTCACACCCGTAAACATGACCGCCTTACCAGTGGAGCGCAGAGTCTCGTAGTAAGCCTCCTGAAGCGTTTTACCTTCAAGCAGGTACTTCTCCAGCTTACTGTAGATATAGATGCCATAGTCGACACCTATACCGACACCCAGGGCAATAACTGGCAGGGTAGCCACTTTGATGCCAATGCCGGATACCGCCATGATCGCTTCACAGAGGATCGAAGTCAGCCCCAGAGGTACAACGATACACAGCACTGCCCGGATCGAACGGAAGGTGGCGAAGCACAACAGACTCACCACGCTGTATACGAGTATCAGCATCTTGTCCTTGGCGCCGGAGATAACCTCGTTTGTAGCGGCCTCTACACCGGCGTTACCCGCCGCCAGCAGGAACCGGTGTTCCTCAGTGCTGTTTTTCTCGGCAAACTCTTCAACCCGCTCAACAACCGTTTCCAGGGTCTCTGCCTTGTGGTCCTCAAGGAAGACCAGAACTGGCGTCAGGCTGCAATCAGTGTTGATCAGTCCGGCAGGCGCCTCACGAATGGACGCATTGATAATGGTCTGGTTACGGGAGATCTCGTACCACTTCCAGTTACCCTCGTTCAGGGCTTTGGTCACCATCTTGGAAACATCTGCCAGGGACGCCGAAGACTGCACGCCTGGTGTGTTCTGCAACTCCCATTGCAGGGTATCCATGGCCCTCAGCACATTGTACTGGGTGCACTGTTCTTCCGGCGTCTTGACCATGACCACCAACACATCCGCACTGGTGGAGTAGTTGTCGATAATGTAAGCGTTGTCCTTGTTATAGCGGGAGTCCGCACGCAGCTCAGGCGCACCCTGATCCAGATCCCCGATCTTGAGGTCCTGCTTGTAGTAGAGGCCAAGCCCAAGACCAATCAACGCAATAAGCAAAGAAATGGGCGCCACACCGGGATGCGAGAAGTAAGACAGTACACGCCACTTCCGATCCTGCTTTTCGCCGTGATTCTGGACGTGACGGATACCGCCCTTCGAAATTCCGACGTAGGACATGATCAGCACATGCAGCACAAGATTGGTGAAGATCACGAATGCCACACCAATACCGGCGGCAACCGCCAGATCGCGAATAACATCGATCTCGATAAAGAACAGGGTCAGGAAACCAAAGGCGTCTGAGATCAGAGCCAGCATGCCCGGTATGTAAAGAGCACGGAAAGCCAGGCGCGCGGCAGTCACTGCATCAAAGCCCTTGGCAGCCTCGACGGCCATCGCATTCACAATCTGAACGCCGTGACTGATCCCGATCGCAAACACCAGGAAGGGTACCAGCACGGAATACGGGTCAAGACCATAGCCCAGGAGCCGAAGAGTTCCCAGCTGCAGGAAAACCGCAATGATTGAGGTGAAAACGGGAACCAGAGTGCCGGCAATAGCCCGGGAGTACCAGAACAACAGCAGCGTGGTCAGCAGGATGGTGATCCCGGCAAACCAGGCAATGGAACCTATCCCCTCAATCAGATCGCCAACCTTCTTGGCAAAACCCACGATATGAATCTGGACATTCGGATTCTGTTCTTCGTACTTGTCCCGAATCTTTTCTTCAAGCTGACGGGAAAATTCGCCGTAGTCCAGAGCCTCGCCGGTTTCCGGATTCTTCTCGTACAGCGGCGCATAAACAATCGTTGATTGGAAGTTATCAGAGATCAGGCGCCCGACTTCGTTGGAACGGAGCACGTTCTGACGAAGCTGCTCAAGACTTTCCCGGGAGCCGTCGTAGCCGTCCGGAATGACAGTACCACCCTGGAAACCCTGTTCGGTAACCTCAACCCAGCGGACGTTCGAGGTCCAGAGAGATTTAAGGCCTGAACGATCCACACCGTTGAGGTAGAAAACCTCGTCGGTAATCTGCTTCAGGGTTTCCATGTACTCCTGAGTGAAGATATCGCCTTCTTTTGCTTCGACGGCGATACGAACGAAGTTACCGAGATTTTCCAGATCATCCCGATGCTCGAGCATATTCACGATGTAGGGATGCTCGAGTGGAATCATCCGCTCGAAACTGGCGTCTGGCTGAATCTTGACGGCGTTGTAACCGAGAAACAGCGTCAACACCGCAAAAATAACAAGTATGATTGGCCGGTTATTGAAGATCAGCCTTTCGAGAAAGGGTTCGGCCTTGGGCGTGGTCAGGTAGTGCTCGCCCTTGTCATGCTTAGGGTTGGACATTCAAAAGCCCCTCTATTGTTCGTTCGGTAGTTGCCACATCAGGGCGTTATTGAAGGTTTCTTCCACGGGCGTCTGTTATTTTTGCGCCACCTTCGCCGACAATCAGCAGATCTGTTCCTGAAATGGGTACCGCGCTCATGACACCCTCACGATCACTGCGGAAATACTCCCGGAAGGTTTCTGCGCCATTGGTGCTCATCAGTACCGCACCACTATTTCCCACCAGGGTAATGCGTCCATCCTCAGAAACGACGCCGTCGTTGAGTGTGGCCTCTGCCGAGTTCGGAACCATCCGCCAGCTCTTACCCAGATCTGAAGAGAACAGCATGTTGCCCCGCAGGCCAAAGGCGAGTATCTCGTTCACCTGGCCCGTACCGATAACACCGAACAGGGAGCCTTCATAAGGTGCCTCGCGCCGCTCAAAGGTCTCACCACCGTCTACAGAAACATGTATCTGGCCGGCTTCACCAACGACAACCAGGGCTCCGCCCGTGATGCGGGTGATGCCGTTAAGGTGAAAATTCTGCCGGTTGTCTATTCTTGGCGCCCAGTCTTTCCAAGTCTCACCGCCGTCCATGGTGCGCAGGAACATGCCGTAGGCGCCCACTACAAAACCACGGTTCTCGTTTTCAAACCAGACATCCAGCAACGGGTTAACCGGACCGATGTCCATATCCGCCTGAATGTTCTCGAGGGCGAAGTAGAGGTCATCCAGAGCCCACTCTAGATCTTCTTTCTCTTCCTCGGGCGCTTCTTCAATGCGCTCTTCCATGGCGGCAATCTGCTCTTCCCGGCTCTCGATGGCCAGCTCCATGGCGCGGATACCATCAATCTGAAGGCTCCAGGTGGCTCCGGCATCACTGGTGTGCAGGACAACACCACTGTGGCCCACGGCCCAGCCGTGGGTCTCTGAGCCAAAATCGATCGCTGTCAGGGTCACAGAAACAGGAACCTCACCCTGAACCCAGGATTTCCCCTCATCATCCGAGTAGATGATATGGCCGCGCTCTCCCACGGCGACAATGCGATCGCCCACCCGGGTCGCATCGGTGAGAAGATTTTCCGGAGCCAGATCCGTCGGCCGGGCCGGGGTTTCGATGATATCTGCAAGCGCAAACGCTGCAGGGGCAGACCAGACCATGGAAAGTCCAAGGCAGGCAGCGCCCAGAGTCTTGCACATCAACCTTTTAGCCATTCAGATTGCCTATTATGTTGTATTGAACTGTGTCTCTGACCGGCAAAGCCGGAAATAACTGTGAACATACCGGCCACCTTATGATCGCCGGTATGTCGGGTCGCCACTTCCTGTGGGCGGGGACGCATCCCTCTGCCAACAGTGCGTTAGCGAACACTCCTGCGGCGTAGGGACGCCGGCGAGAAGTAACGCCTGTTCGGGACATCGTCGGTGAACACGCGGGTATTTGCCTCTTCTGTGTCCAGACCGAGCACATGATAACGACGGGCCTGAAGGTCATGATAGACGTCAAGAACCGTCCACACACCTGGAAGTTCATAATAATTTTTGGGAAGCCCCATGGTCACACGCCAAAGTTCACCGCGGCCATCGTACTGGTCCAGCAGAACCGTGTTCCAGCTGTCCTCGTCGATATAGAAGCGGCGCTTGCCATAGATGTGGCGTTCACCGTCTTTCAGTGTGGCTTCCACGACGTGCACGCGGTGCAGTTCCCAACGGGTAAGGTCAGGATTCAGGTGGGAAATCCCGAGGATCTCCTCGTAAGGCGTGCCCTTCTCGCCGATCCGGTAGTTATTGTAGGGAATATAGATTTCCCGCTTACCTTCATAATTCCAGTTATAGCGATCCAGGGCCCCGTTGAAGATGTCCGTGTCATCAGCGGTACGCAGGTTGTCGGCCGCGGCGATCGGAGAATCATAACCAAGGTTTGGCGCCCGGCGCACGCGGCGCTGACCGGCGTTGTAACCCCAGCCGTTACGCGGATTGATGATCTGGTTCAGGGTTTCATGGATCAGAATGGCACCGCCCGCAAGGCGGGGTGGAGATTGGGTAAACGACAGGTAGTAGAAGATCACGTTATCCAGATCTTCTTCACCACCTTCCGGATTGTAAAAGTTGAAGAAGGCTTCCTGCTGGGAAGTAACCAGCGAATAGTCGCCGTTGGTCTGGACCGCCACCTCACTGGAGCGCCGGGTCACAGAAACACCGCGCCAGCGGGTCAAGTGATTCCAGACCGCTTGCCACGCTTTCTGCTCGTCATTGCCGTGCAGGATCGGGAAGGGATAGCCGCCAAAGGCTCCATCCAGACCTTCGCCCTGGCCAACAATTTCTGCGCTCACCGCATTTTCGCGGGTATTCTCGGCCACCCAATCGGGAACCGCGTGGGTACGACGGGTCTGATAAACGGGCACCCGGAATGTAGTCGGGTAGGTTTCCAGCATCGCCCTCACACCGTCAGTGAGGTACTCCTCATACTGATCCATGTTGGCAGGCGTGATGGTAAACAGGACTTCATCATCCGGGAACGGATTAATGTGATGCTGCCCGCTGCCCTCATAACCGGGAGGCGGTTCTGTCAGCCCTCCGGTCCAGGCCGGGATGGTACCGGCACTGTTGCCGGCCTTGGGCGAGCCAAAGGGTGTCAACTCCTGGCCCAGACGGGCCGCTTCACTGGCGGAAACCGCCGCCCACGCAGGCACCGATGCCACGGAGAGAGCCAGCAGGCCGCCGAGAATCGCATTTTTGTTATACATCATTGTGAAACCTTAGGTGCGTCTGGAAGCCTCTGCGGAGGCTTTTTTATTGTCGTCTGATGGAATTACAGACCTTATTCCAGATTACCCGATCCCAGACTAAAGTCTATCGACCGAAAGTGCGATTTTGTATCCGACTTCAATCGGCAAGGCTCTTGTGCACCACCTCATAGACATCCCGTGACAATCCGGACTTGTCGCGAATACGCTCCAGGGCCGTTTTCATCTGGCCACTGTAAGACGGCGCAAACTTTTTCCACCGCGTCAGCGGCGTCACCAGACGCGCGGCGATCTGCGGGTTACTGTCATCCAGACGACAGACCTGGTCTGCCAGGAATTCGTAACCGGAACCATCCGGTTTGTGGAACGCCGCCAGATTCTGGCCTGCAAACGCCCCTACCACAGAACGAATCTTGTTGGGGTTTTTCCAGTCGAACGCCGGATGCTCCAGAAGTTTACGGATGTCCGCCAGCTGCCCGGCCTGATCACTGGACGCCTGTACGGAGAACCACTGCTCAACAACCTGCGGATCGTCCTGGAACCGATCGTAGAAGTCATCAAGCGCCTTCTGGCGATCAGCCTCGAAGCCTGAATTGACCAGAGCCCGCAGGGCTCCCATGCGATCGGTCATGTTGTCGGCATCGTTCAATTGGCTGATCGCCAGGGCCCGGCCATCCTCATCATTGATCATCAACAACCAGGCCAGTGCGGTATTGCGCAGGCTGCGACGGGCAATAGCCTCTGGCGTCACCTCGTAGGGGCCACTGCCCTGATGCCGCTGATAACAGGTAAGCAGCTCGCCTTTCAGGGCACCGGCCAGATGCCGGAGCACCGCATCACGGGCCCGATGGATGGCTGGCACATCGGCGTTTTCGGTAAGTTCAATCAGGTACGCTTCCGAAGGAAGCTGCAGCATTTTTGCCACCAGGGCCTGATCCAGATCGGTGTCGGAAATCAGTTTGCGATAAGCCTCAACCAGTCTCGATTCGATTTCCGCATCGTCCGGCGCTCCGACCAGTGACTGGATGACGTCGACCGCCAGTCTCTGGCCTGCATCCCAACGATTGAATCCATCCGGATCGTGGCTCATCAGGAAGAGCAGCTGTTCACGGGTCCAGGCATAGCGAACCCGAACCGGTGCGGAGAAGTGTCGCAGCAGCGATGGAACCGGCCTGGAGTCGATTCCATGAAACTCAAAGGTATGGACCGCTTCGGTCAGCTCAAGTACCCGCTCCGATGGCGCGTTCGCCTCGCCCGACTCAAGCCGAAGCGGCAGAGGCTCGCCATCCTGCCCAAGCAGACCAAGCGCAAAGGGAATGTGCTGCGGCTTTTTGTTGGCCTGTCCCGGGGTATCCGGAATGCTCTGCTCAACAGTCAGCCGATAGACACCCTTCTCCTCGTCGAAGTCATCCGACACGCTCAGTACCGGCGTGCCAGCTTGCTCGTACCAGAGGCGGAACTGGCTCAGATCACGACCGGAAGCATCCTCCATGGCCTTTACGAAATCATCAGTTGTTACCGCCTGACCATCGTGGCGCTGAAAATACAGATCGCTGCCCTTACGGAACATGTCCGGCCCAAGCAGGGTGTGGATCATGCGCACGACTTCCGCGCCCTTTTCGTAGATGGTCAGGGTGTAGAAGTTGGAGATTTCCATGTAGGACGCCGGCCGGACCGGATGCGCCATGGGGCCACCGTCTTCGGCAAACTGGGCGGTACGCAGCAGCGTTACATCCTCAATCCGCTTCACCGTCGGAGAGCCCATATCCGCAGAGAACTGGGAGTCCCGGAATACCGTGAAGCCCTCTTTCAGGCTGAGCTGAAACCAGTCCCGACAGGTGACCCGGTTACCCGACCAGTTGTGGAAATACTCATGGGCAACGATGGCTTCAATGCGCTGGAATGCCATGTCCGTGGCGGTTTCCTGGCTGGCCAGCACACAGGAAGAGTTGAAAATGTTCAGTCCCTTGTTTTCCATGGCGCCCATGTTGAAGTCGTCCACGGCCACAATCATGAAGATATCGAGATCGTACTCACGACCATAGACCTCTTCATCCCAGCGCATGGAGCGTTTCAGAGAGTCCATGGCGTGATCGCACTTCTCGGCGTTGCGGGGCTCCACGTACATTCTCAGATCAATATCGCGTCCGGAGCAGGTAGCGAAGGTGTCCCGCTTTTCCACGAGATCACCGGCGACCAGGGCAAACAGGTAGCAGGGTTTGGGGAACGGGTCTTCCCAGGTAACGAAATGCCTGCCGTTTTCCAGCTCGCCTTTTTCAACATCATTGCCATTGGACAGGAGCACCGGATAGGCGTCCTTGTTGGCCTCAATGCGAGTGCGGAAACGCGCCATCACGTCCGGGCGGTCCGGGAAGAAAGTAATGCACCGGAAGCCTTCCGCCTCACACTGGGTACAGAACATGCCGGAGGATTTGTACAGACCTTCCAGGCGAGTGTTGTTCTGGGGCTCCAGCCAGGTCACCACAGTCAACTTGAACTGATCCGGTACCGACCGGATTACCAGCTGGTCGCCCCGGTCTTCGTACTCACCTGCAGTCAGTTCACTGCCGTCAAGGGCAACGGACTCAAGCTTCAGGCTGTCACCGTCAAGTTCCAGTGGCGCAGCCACTTCTTGAGATTCGGGATTCCGACGAAGCTCCAGCGTGCTGTGCACCCGGGCACCATCCTCGAAAAGCTCGAACCGCAGGTCTACGGTATCGACCAGATACGCAGGTACCTTGTAGTCGCTCAGATAAATGGTCTGTGGCTGGCTGGTACGCATTGGGTTTCTCCAGAGTTCGCGGCCAGCGGGCGCTGGAATTCAGGGTCCGCTGGCGTGAAAAAATCGGCCGGGCAAGGCGCTATCAGCCTTCCATGACCCGGAAACGGACTTCATAACCGGTGAATTTCCGTATATTGATCACACCGGTATCCAGAATAAGGTACTGCCCCTTAATGCCCTCAAGGACGCCCTCCACTTCCGGCGTTTTGTCGAGGTTATGGGCTTTGATCTTTGCTGGCCAGACCTGAACCGGATAGCTCAGGCCAAGCCCCTGCTCATCCACTTGCCGGATCGAGTCCTGGCCATGGGTCTCCCTGAGCGCCTCCAGATCTGCAGCAATCAACCCGAGCATCCGCTGACGCTCCTGTGCCAGATCGAGTTCAGGAACATCGCCCTTGAGCATCGCGCGCCAGTTGGTCCGGTCGGCGACGTGGGCCTTGCAGGCGACCTCTACCAGACCGGCAATATACCGGGTTGCAACACGGACCATCGGAATGGCGTCTACTGCCCCCTGATCAATCCAGCGTGTCGGCACCTGGGATCCACGGGTAATGCCCACCTTCAAACCGGATGAGTTGGCCAGATACACCACGTGTTCCACCATGCAATGGGTTTCTCCCCATTCCGGTTCCCGACAGGTACCAAGGTGATAGTGGCACTTCTCCGGACTCATGATGCAACTGTCACAGGCGGCCAGCTTACGAAAACAGGGATAACAGAAGCCCTGATTGAAACTCTTGTTGGTTTTCCGGTCGCAGTGGATGCATCGAATCACGCCATCGAAATCCAGCCGCAGCGGCCTGCCAATCAGATCGTTCAGGGGAATGCGGGTATCGCCGACGGCGATGGAATAAGCCACCGGGTCGCCTGCCTCTGCCGGCATTTTCCGAAGCCTGCCGGTTACATCAATCAGCTCGCTCAAGACTTGACCTCAACAAACTGGTCCGGGTCAACGTCGCCGTTACTCTGCTTGCGCTGAACCGAAGGGTCGCAGGCGGTGCCGGCCTTGCTGCCCCGGTCGAGGTAGCCGGTGCGCTCCTCTTCCGGAATGTTGTGCTTGTTCTCGTAGTAGATCACCGCTTCCAGGCTGATTTCACGCTGCTCAGGCGTCAGCTTGCGGCCATCAGGCCATTTGCCGAGCTCAATTGACTGCCGGAGACTCCGGTAGACATTGGGATCCAGTCGCTCGATCAGTTCTTCGTAGGTCATCCCGCTCTCCTGAAAAAACGTTCATTAAAAATGTGGCGGAACCGTTTGACAGCATCAAACGATAATGATTATCATTGCTTCACCAAATGACGACGGTCGTATCATTTGGTCTCTCTCATCAGGAGCTAAAAGCTCTTTTAACGCCCCGCCTCTGGCGGGGCTTTTTTATGCTCCTCGCCTGCCTCTTACGGGCAAAACCACCGCCAGGGCCAGTCCGGCAACGAATCCTCCCAAATGGGCTTCATTGGCCATTCGGCCGAGCCCGATCATTTCCGGGAGTGGCGTAAACCCGATCACCATCCAGGCCACCGCAAAGGTAACCAGTGCCGGCGGAAACTGGAACCGTGGTGCAGATCGCTGACTGAGCCAGCAATAGCCCAGAATCCCATAAACCACACCGGATAGCCCACCGAAAAGAGGCCCGGAAACAAAATACTGCAAGCCGTTGGAGATCAGACTCGTGATCACAAACAGAGTAATCAATCGGGCACGACCATCGAACCATTCGATCTGGCTGCCCAGAAACCAGAGCATGACGGAATTGAAAATGATGTGGGTCCAGCTGAAGTGCAGAAAATCCGGCGTCAGCAGCCGCCAGATCTGGCCACTGGCCAGGGTGGCGGTTAAGGCGTCAACGCGACCGGCCATGGTGCTCCAGTCATAATCCCGTGGATCAATCACCATCAGGCTGGCCGCCAGTTCATTCTGCCCCATGGCCGTAAGCCAGACCATTGCTACAGCAAACACAATGATCCCGAGTACCAGCGGCGCATGCCGCGGTGAGGGCTGCCATCGCCCGCCAACAAACACCGGCGACCGGTTCTGGCGATCCACAGCCTCCCTGATTTCGGGTTCCGCCATGAAGCGGTCCAGAGCGGAAAGCACGGGTTCAGCGTGGGCGGGGTCCTCCAGCCAGAGCACCTGGAATCCCCCTTCTTCGGTAATGCGGTGGGTCACACCCTGCCCGTTCAGCCAGCGGCTGAAGCCGGCCAGATTCACCGTGGTATCCAACTGCTTGACTCGGTACACCGCTTACTCCGCCTCCGGAAATGATTCAGCCGCGATGCGCGGTTCAGCGCGCAACACTGTCTTCGCTGGTGGGATAGTCCGGTTGCTCCGGCCTTTCCACATCTACCCAGACAAATTTGTCCCTGGAAAGTGCCCGCTCACCATCCATTCGGTAAGCCACCAGCCGCCCGTACTTCACGGCACTGTAGTCGATGCAGGCAACGTTGGACTTGAGCGGCGCCGGCTCACCCTCCATCCAGTAATGCCCCACAAACACAGGCGGCGCATCCAGGGGATAGCTGATCAGCTGTTTACGTTCGTTATCGGTCAATACCCTGCTTGCCACTTCCGGTGGCAGTGGGTCTGGCTGGAATACCACATCGGCATAGGTATGGGGATCGTCGGCCCAGAACTTTGTTCGGAAGAACTCACGCACGTAGCCATCCCGACCGGTGATGGCCATTCCCTCAGGGAGCCTGAGGTCGGTCCCCCGAAGCAGCGTATCCATGACTTGCCCCGCAAAGGACTCAATAGCGGCAGACGCATGCAGGAAATCATCATCGATACAGGCGCCGCCCTGGGACTGCTTGAATTTTTCGATCAGATCGCCGTCCCAGCAGGCATGAACAACCCGGAAATCTTCGTCGTCGATAAACAGCGGTATGGTGTAGAACCACTCTAGAAACTCATTCCACTCGTACGGATGCGCCTCGAACTGTTCCAGCGTCTCCCGGATCAGACGGTCATGACGGGCATTGTGCTCACGCAAAAACGTCTTGCCGCTGCCGGGGCGTGCCCGGGTGCAGTAACCCAGTGCATTGTATTCATGATTGCCCATGACAATGCGGGCCGAACCGTGTTCCACCATATCCCGCACAAGGTGCAACGCCTCGCGGATGCGGGGTCCACGGTCAATGATATCGCCAATGAAGATCGCCTGACGACGCGGGTGCTGGTATACCCCATTGATCTTCCGGTAGCCCATCTGGTCCAGCAATCTGACCAGGGTATTGGCGCAGCCGTGGATATCGCCAATGATGTCGTAACCGCGACTTGCGGTCGGTTTTGTTGCAGCCATGATCAACTCGCTGATATTTCACTAGCCCAGCCAAGCTTGTCACGGCAGGTGGCGTAGAAATTATGGTCGGTGGGGTGAATCAACCGGATCTTGAACGGCTTCTTGGTAATGCGAATGATATCGCCCGGCGCACAGGCAATGTTCATCTGGCCGTCAAAGCTGATTTGCGGATAGGTTTCATTGGTTTCTCCGATCACCAGTTTGATCTCACTCTTGCCATCAACAACGATTGGCCGGCTACTGAGAGTGTGGGGAAACATGGGCACCAGAACAATGGCATCCAGCTTGGGATGCATGATCGGGCCGCCAGCAGACAGTGAGTAGGCGGTAGACCCGGTTGGTGTGGACACAATCAGGCCGTCCGAACGCTGGCTATAGACAAAGTGCCCATCAATGAACAGATCAAAGCCGATCATCCGGGTGGATTTACCCGGATGCAGCACCACATCGTTCAGAGCAGTACCAAACCCCAGGGGCTGGCCATTACGCTCAACGTTGCCATCCAGCAGAAACCGGGTCTCTTCCATGTACTCGCCTTCCAGAACCTT
>CAZFQI010000068.1:0-18008 GCA_964520755.1 uncultured Marinobacter sp.
ACGACCAGCAGGTCGAGCTTTTCCATCGCTTCCTTCATTTCCGTCATCCGGGTCTGGGAGTTGGGCGCGTGGCCCCACAGCACCATGGCCCGGGTGTTGTCAGGCTGCTCCAGGTTTTCCTTGGCTTCCAGAACGCCGTCAATCCAGCGGGATACCGGAATGCCCTTCTCGTTCATCATGGCCTTGGACTTGCCGTTCTTGTCCCACACGGCAAAGCGGCCTTTCAGGTAGTCGAGGTCTTCTTCCCAGACTCGCGCCCAGTGGGCCCAGGAGCCTGCTGCCAGACCGTAGTAGCCGGGCAGGGTGTCGGCAAGCACGCCCAGATCCGTGGCGCCCTGAACGTTGTCGTGGCCCCGGAAGATGTTAGTGCCACCGCCGGCAACACCCATGTTACCCAGTGCCAGTTGCAGAACGCAGTAGGCGCGGGTGTTGTTGTTCCCGTTGGTGTGCTGGGTACCGCCCATACACCAGATGACCGTGCCCGGACGGTTGTTGGCCAGAGTGCGGGCCACCCGCTCAAGCTGCGCGCCTGGTGCGCCGGTAACACGCTCCACTTCCTCGGGATTCCACCGTTTAACTTCTTGGCGAATGTCATCCATGCCGTATACACGGGTACGGATGAACTCTCTGTCTTCCCAGCCGTTTTCGAAGATGTGCCAGAGGATACCCCACACCAGCGCCACGTCGGAGCCCGGGCGGAAACGCACGAACTCGTCGGCATGGGCCGCTGTACGGGTGAAACGCGGGTCGCAAACGATCAGCGGTGCGTTATTTTCTTCCTTTGCCTTCAGTACATGTAACAGCGACACCGGGTGAGCTTCAGCGGGGTTGCCCCCAATCAGGAAGATCGCCTTGGACTTGTGGATGTCGTTATAGGAATTGGTCATCGCGCCGTAGCCCCAGGTATTGGCTACGCCGGCTACGGTGGTGGAGTGACAGATCCGGGCCTGGTGGTCGACGTTGTTGGTGCCCCAGTAGGCCGCAAATTTACGGAACAGGTAGGCCTGCTCATTGTTGAACTTTGCGCTGCCCAGCCAGTAGACCGAATCGGGGCCGCTTTCCTCGCGGATTTGCAGCATTTTGTCGCCGATTTCGTTAATGGCCGTATCCCAGGAAATCTTCTGCCACTGGCCGTTGACCATTTTCATGGGCGACTTGAGACGACGCTCGCCATGGGCGTGTTCACGTACTGAAGCACCCTTGGCACAGTGCGCGCCCATATTGAAAGGGCTGTCCCAGCCTGGTTCCTGGCCGGTCCATACGCCATTCTGAACTTCGGCTTCGACGGTGCAGCCTACCGAACAGTGCGTACAAACGGATTTTTTGACGACGACTTCGCCACCCCCGGTCGTTGGGGCTGCAGCTTCAACCCGTCCCGACGTCAGCGACAATGCCGCCAAGCCACCCACTGCAACACCAGAGGTCGTAAGGAACTGACGACGATCCAGAGTCTTGGCAGCGAGAGATGAAAGCAAAGAGCCTGCACGGGGGCCTTTCGCAACCCCGTTGGTCTTCTTCCTTAACATGTCTCATACCTCTCTCATTTTTATTCTCGTTTTTCTGGAGGTGTGATCATCCAAGGGCATCACGCAACCTTGAATGAATCACGCTTCCTCAAAAGCGAGCCGATTCGAAATATTTACGTGTATGTTCAGTGTCACGTAGTCCGCGGCTTTTCGGCGCGTCTTGTCTGACGACCTCCGCTGCGGCGTTCGGTGCAACCGTCATTGCCACCGCAGCCGGTGCTGCAGCAGCGGCCATTTGCAGGAAACGGCGACGGCTGTTTTCACGCTTCGGGTTGTCCATTGGACACCTCCCCCTGGGTTAAGAGACCTTCAGGTCCCGGTTACTGAATTGCAAAGGCGTCGGCTTCTACCGCCATGAAGGCTCGCCCAAGCGAGCCGACCGGCGCGTAAAAAACGGCGCTTTGCGCTTCTTCCAAGTCGGTAAAAAACAGTGCTGCCCACTTCGCCAGGTGGGCATCAAAAAAAGCTTTCTGTGAGGGCAGCCCGCTATCGCAGGGAAACTCGCCGGTGATAATGCCCGCCATGATTTCACACAGAGTGCCGATATGATCCTCTGGTTCTTTCACGTCACTGCGGGCTTTGATGCCCCTGGTCCGAAGGTCGGTGCGGAGTTCCGCCAGGGGTTTCTCGTTCAGGAAGCCGGTGAGGTAATAACTGGCGTAGGGGAGCAGTTCACCACGCCCGAGGCCAACAAACAGGTTGTTGAATTCCCGCTCGGCATCGTAGGGGTTGGTACGTTCTGCAAGGGCGGCCAAATTTTTGCAGGCCGAACCCAAAGGTGTCTCGTCGCCCTGTAAAGACGCCAATCCCTGCAACAGTTCACTGGAGGGTGGGTCCACTAGCAGGACGCCCAGCAGTTGATAGATCTGGGCCCTGGCGCGATCCTCTTCGGAGACCGAACGCGGGCACTGGATTTCCGCAGTATTGCTCAACTCATGTTCCTTCTAATTATTATTTGCGGTCTGTCACACTATTCTAGTACATAACTCAGAATAATGGCTCGACCGGCCTTTAATTTGCTAATAGCTGAAATGCATTCTGCTAATAGTCAAAACGCATTCGAGGTCGGAATCTTGGTTCCGGCTGTTCTTCCGGTTGGCTGGTTTCTTGTTGGGCAAGCTGCTGTTCAGGAGGTTCCGTCGGCGCTGCCATTTCCTCAGGCTCAAGGGTGTCATCGGGCTCCGGTTCCTGAACAATTGCCGAATCGGCCCCATCCGTTGACAATCGCACCTGCTCTATAGACTGGTCTTCCACGACGTCAGCGGCTTTCTTGGCTCTATCGACGAGGCCCTCGCCCACTTTATATAACGACGTCACTGTCTGGCCGGCCGTGGAAGCCAGGGTGTAATCCTCGTCGTAATCGTTCAGTCCATCCAGAACCGCAAGAACCGGGTTGGATTTCCAGAGGCCCCTGAGAGCCTTCCGGCGAAGGAACTCCGGGATTTCTTTGCGCATGAATCCGGTGATGTCGGTGCCGAGTTCGATGTTTTCCGGATCGGGCAAGCCGTATTTTTCCAGCAGTTCGTGTTCAGGTAGCGACTCGTTGACTGCAAGCTCCTGTTCTTCGGGGTCTGGTTCGGGCTCGACAGCCGGTGGGGCGGGTTGTTCCGCCTGCTTGCCAGCTTCGGCTTTCTTGCGCGCCCAGCGCTGAAGACGTGATTCGGCCATCACTGAATTCTCGGCTTTTTGATGTTCGAGGGAGCACGAAAAACGTCACTTTCCTGACGTATGCGCGGGTCGCCCTTGGCGTCCTCAACGCCATCCACGCGGACTTCGTCGCGACGACGTTTCTTGAACGGCTCCTCGATATAGTGCATATCGATAAATTCTTTAATCCAGGCTGCAAGGGATTCAGGAATGGGAACCGCCTCGACAATGCTTTCGCCACTGTCGAGGGCATCCAGAGCCTCATGGGCGCTGGCTGTGACGGTGCTGACAACCCACCCGGACGGCGACTGGCTCGTTACATCTTTGTCCAGGATGATCCAGACCGAAGGGGCAGCCATGTTCAGGGAGACCAGATAGCCTTCAACATCGGCCCGGAACAGCTCCATCGTAACCGTGCCCGCGTGGTAATCGACCACGTCGCCCTCACGAACCATTTCTTTCCAGAACGCTTCAGGTGCCCCCGGTATGACGGCAACAGGCTTCCAGATAACCTTTGCCCATCGAGTGACGCCCGGAGATCGGCGAACGACGGCGCCAACCTTCAATTCGCGTTGCCATTGATCTGTACGACTACTCATGGTGCTTCTCATTTTTTGTTATAGCGTAAAACTAGCAGGGCACAAACGATTATCCAATTGTCCAAAAGATAATGCCTGTGGCATGCTCGAAAAGCGATACGGAAACGTATACGTATAAAAACAACGAAAGAGTCAAACTCCTGATGACGGCATCCAAGACCCTATTACTATGTAGCTGCGACAAATCACAGACCTTCGATTCCGAGGCCTTGCGCAAAGCCGCGGCGGCGGAGCAGGTCATCGCAGTGGATCAACTGTGCGGCAATGAAATGAGTGTTGCCGCCGAGCACCTGGGCGCCAGCAGTGACGTGCTTATCGCCTGTGGCCAGCAGGCGGCTTTGTTCGAGCGCCTTGCGGAGGACGTTTACGCCGAGACCCAGCACTCAGCGCCGCTCCAGTCTATTGATATCCGGGATCGCGCCGGCTGGAGTGCCCCTGATGCGAAGCCCGAACGGTTGCATGCCAAGCAGGCCGCCCTGATTGCCGCAGCCCAACTGCCGGCGCCGATGGCGCCGGCAAAGACCATCGAGTCCAGCGGCGTGTGCTGCATTGTGGGTCCCACCGAACAGGCGGTAAGGATGGCCGGGCTGGTGCAGGACGAGCTGGGCGTGACCTGCATTGTTAATGATGCCGGCCCCATTCAGCTGCCATCTGCTGCCTACGACGTGGCCAAAGGGCAGTTGACGGGCGCCTATGGCGCACTGGGCAATTTCAAGCTGGAATTTGCGCACCTGCAACCGCTGCATCCGGCCGGTCGCGGTGAGCTGGGTTATGAGGCAGCCAAGCCCACCGCCCGCAGCGAATGCGACGTGTTCATCGATCTGCGTGGTGGCGCCCCGGCATTTCCCAGCCACGAGAAGCGCAACGGTTACTTCTGGGCCGACCCGAAGAAGACCGGCGAGCTGGAGCGCATTGCCCTGACGGCCAGGGAAATGGTGGGTGAGTTCGAAAAAACCGTGTACTTCAGGCTCGAAGAGTCTTTGTGCGCGCACTCCCGGGCCAACAAGCCCGGCTGTACCCGCTGCCTGGATGTCTGCCCGACGGAGGCCATTTTTTCCTTTGGCGACCATATCCAGATTGATTCGGACATTTGCGCCGGCTGTGGCTCCTGTGCCGCCGTCTGCCCCACCTCTGCAGTGACCATGAATGAGACGCCATTCGAGGCGCTGACCAAGGTCGTGGAAGTGATGGCCAAGACCTATCGCGAGCATACCCACGAGTCACCACGCCTGGTTTTCCACACCCTGGAGACTGGCACAGAGGCCATTGCCAACCTGGCCCGCTACGATAATGGCCTCGCGGATGATCTGATCCCGATGGGGCTGGAGCACGTCGACCGGATTGGCCACGCCGAGATCATGGCGGCGTTTGGCGCCGGCTACGCCGAGGTTCTGATCCTTGCGGACAATGAGATAGACCGTCGGGCGGTGACTGCGGAAGTTGAATTGGCCCAGGCCATGCTTAAAGGCACCCACAACTCGCCGAGCCGGGTGCGGGTCATTTCCGCCATTGAGCTCTGCGATGCGGGTGACAATGCCGGTCGCGTGAGCGATCCCGTTCTGCTGGTAGGCGGGCGCCGTGACATCACCCGGGTGACAGTGGCGGCCATGTCCGACAAGATCGAGGAGCCGATTCCGCTACCTGTGGGCGCGCCCTACGGTGCGATTGAAATTGATTCCGATAAATGCACGCTCTGCCTTGCCTGTGTATCACTATGTCCGACGGGCGCCCTTGGTGACCATCCGGATCGCCCGGAGGTCCAGTTCACGGAAAACGCCTGTGTCCAGTGTGGCATCTGCGAGAGCACCTGCCCTGAGACTGCCATCACCCTGAAGCCCCAGCTGGATGTGTCCAAGGCGGCGCTGAGTGCCCGGGCATTGCATGGTGAGGAACCGTTCGAATGCATCAAGTGTGGAACCCCGTTCGGCGTTGCCAGCACCATCAACCGGATCGTCGAGAAACTGGAAAACCAGCACTGGATGTACAAGAACTCCGATAACGTGCAGCTTATCAAGATGTGCGACGACTGTCGGGTCAAGTCCCAATTCCATGGTGACAACGCACCCATGGCGGCCGGTGAACGCCCCAGGGTCCGCACCAGTGATGATTATCTGGACAGCTAAAAACAACAGGACACATCATGGTTGAGTACACCGAAGTAGGAAAAAAACCGAACCTGATCGGAACTGACGCTCCGCGGCCTCAGGACAAGAACCCCAGGGGCGTTGATCGGATCATCGCCATCGCCTCTGGCAAGGGTGGCGTTGGCAAATCCACCGTGTCGTCCAACCTGGCCGTTGCCCTGGCCTCGAAAGGTCTCAAGGTCGGCCTGCTGGACGCCGACGTCTACGGCCCGAGCCAGCCCCGCATGCTGGGGGTTTCCGGCCGGCCGTCCAGCCCGGATGGAAGCACCATCCTGCCGCTGAGAAACCACGGCGTAACGCTGATGTCCCTGGGCCTGATGGCCCCGGAAGATGAAGCCATCGTCTGGCGCGGGCCTATGTTGATGGGCGCCCTGCAACAGATGATGAACCAGGTGGAATGGGGGCGGCTGGATGTGCTGCTGGTGGATCTGCCGCCGGGCACGGGCGATGTCCAGATGACCCTGAGCCAGAAGTTCTTCGTTGCAGGCGCGGTCATCGTCTCGACGCCCCAGGACATCGCCCTGATGGATGCCCGCAAGGGTATTGATATGTTCAAGCGGATGGATGTGCCGCTGTTCGGGTTGATCGAAAATATGGCCTCGTTTATCTGCGATGGCTGCGGCAAAGAGCACCATCCGTTCGGACACGGTGGCGCGCGCGCGGAGGCTGAGAAACTCGGTTCGCCGTTCCTGGGAGAGATTCCGCTGGATCTCGATATCCGGGTGGGATCGGATGGCGGTGTCCCGATTGTGGTATCCAAGCCGGATAGTCCGCAGGCGCAGGCTTTCCAGCGCATCGCCGATGAAATTGTTGCCTCCGACGTCTACGCCCGGGCCATCCAATGATCGATTCACCCCAGTTTCCACCGTTACTGACCGGAGAGGTGGTGCCCAGGCACACCGACCCTTTTGAAAAGGCTGTAAGCCGGGCCATTGCGGGTGTCGATTCCGGCACGGTGTTCTACTCCGAGCAAGGCGACAGCCTGCGTGCGGCCCTGGTTCTGACGCCGGAAACACCCCTGGAAGAGGCCATTCAGGCGGTCTATGTCGCCCAGATAGGCCTGGCCGAGAGCCTGGGTGCTCTGGCCCCGCCCGAAGTCCCCGTACACTTTTTATGGCCCGACCGCATCAAGGTCAACGGGGCTGTCTGCGGGAGCGTTCGGTTTGCCGCGGACGTGTCTGATCCGAAAGCGCATCCTAACTGGTTGGTCATTGGCATTGAGGTGCCCTTTATCCCGATGACCGACGAGCCGGGAGAAAATCCGAACGAAACCTGTCTGTACGAGGAAGGCTGCGTTGAAATCACGCCCATGGCTCTGTTGGAAAGCTGGTCCAAACACACGCTGTTATGGCTGACCTACTTTATGGACAGCGGCTTTGAACGGGTGCATAACGAGTGGCGGCCCCGTTGTGACACATTGGGCAAGACAATCGAACGGCCCCGGCCCGGCATCTTTGTTGGCCTGGATGAAAAAGGCCGGATGCTGTTGCGGCAGGATGTGATGACCGAGACATTGAGCCTGATTGAATTTGCGGAGCACGTATGAAGCTGGCCCGAACCCTGCAACTGGACATATCGGACGAAAACGTATTTGAAAAGCCTGCGCCCAGCGGCGAATGGGCGATCTCCGGTGGCTTCGAGTTTTCCAACTGGACCGAAGCAGACCTGAAGGGGAAAGCCCGCCAGGCGTTCACCAATGGCTGGTACAGCATTGAGTCTGGCGGCCGCGCCAGTTTCGTGGGTGTATGCAATATCACCGAGCCGGAACTGGAGCACGTGCGCCGAACCCTCGCGCAGACGTTTGTTGACCATTATGGCGCGCCGAGTATTGATGCGGCCTATCCGGTGGCCTGTGAAGAAATCGATCAGATGCGCAACATGTGTGAAGACTTCGAGGACAACACCCTGCTGATGGTCAGCCGCACGCTGACTGAGCTGGGTGTGGAGGAAACCTACCGTTCCCGGGGGCCGCAGGATGCCTCACTGGAGGCCTTTGCGGTTCACGGCAGCGTTGACTGATTACAGCCCGAAGCTGCCGTAAGGAATAAACCGGACGGGGGTGCCAGGCTCTATCTGCTGGGCGCTCTCATCCAGCTCCACCAGCCCCTCGGACCAGGCCAGACCGGTCACCCGGCCGGAGCCTTCCGAACCGAACACCTCAACCTGCCCATCCCGGACCCGTGCCCGCAGCATCTCGCTGCGCCCGGGCTTTTTGTTCTTCGAAAAATTGGCCGGCATGACATAAGCCTGAGGCTCAAACCATTCCGCGCCGGCCAGCAACGCCATGGCCGGAGCACCAAACCGCAGGGCACAGACCCAGGCGGCCACCGGATTACCCGGCAGGCCGACTACTGGCGTGCCCTGGAACATGGCGAGCGCCAGAGGCCGGCCGGGTTTGATCGCAATGCGCCAGTTACTGATGTCGCCGTGTTCTTTCAATGTTTTTGACACGTGATCTTCGTCGCCAGCGGATACACCGCCGCTGGTCAGGATCAGGTCACACTGTTCCGCGCCTCGCTCTAGCGCCGCTTTGACCTCTTCGGCACTGTCGAGCACATGGCCCAGGTCTATCAATTCGTAGCCAAGTTGCGAGACCAGGGCGCTGAGCATCGGCCGGTTGGCGTCGTAGATCTGCCAGTCGGTAACCGTTGCGCCGACCGGTTTCACTTCATCACCAGTCGACAGCACACCAACCCGCAACCGTTGATAGACGTCGACGGATTCCACGCCTACGCTGGCAAGCACGGAAATCTGGGTCGGGCTCAGGCGGGTTCCGGTTGTGAGGATCTTGTCCTGTTCCTTTATGTCTTCACCGGCTTTTCGGGCATTGGCGCCCGCTTTTAGCGTGCCGTTCAAATGTAGCTGGCCATCCGCGACGTCGCAGTCTTCCTCCAGAACCACGGTATCCGTGCCGGCTGGAATGACCGCTCCCGTCAGAATCCGGATCGCGTGGCCTTCGGGCACCTGGCCCGTGTATGGCTCACCGGCGGCACTGCGGCCATCGACCAGGGCCAGGGTGCAGGGCACGTCCGTCACCGGTCCGGCCAGGGCGTAGCCGTCGACGGCGGAATTGTTGCTTGGTGGATGAGCCCGAGGCGCATAGACATCACTTGCCAGGATGCGGCCGTTTACCTGAGAGAGCGGAACTGCGCGTTCAATCTCCACCACAGGATGTAACCGTGAACGCAAACGCTCAAGGGCCTCGTCGACCGGGGTCCAGTTGACGCCGGGGGGCAGGGCAAAGCAGTCGTTGCGAAGCGGTTTCATGGGTCTTCGACTCCTGGTTGTGCTGTTCAGGCTTGCTGACGGTTGAGAATAAAATCAGCGATGGCGGGGATGTCGTTGATGTCGAAAACGGGGCCCGAGAATTCGGCAGCGTAGTCCGACGCCACGGCAACAATGCTCGGATCCTCGGTGAACAGCGGTGATCGCGAACCCTCCCGCCGGTGCACCTCGATCTTGGCGTGGGAGTGGGTCTTGAAACCCTCCACCACCACCCAGTCGCAGGGGCCCAGCCGGGACAGCAATTCGTCCAGCGTTGGCTCTGCTGCCCCCCGGAGTTCGTGCATGATGGCGAACCGCTGACCGCCAGCCAGTATAACCTCACGGGCGCCGGCATCCCGGTGCTTGTAGCTGTCTGTTCCGGGCTGATCCACATCCACCATGTGGTGGGCATGCTTGATCGAGTTGACCGTTAACCCTCTGCTGGAGAGCTCCCGAATCAGAGCTGCGGCCAGTGTGGTCTTTCCGGAGTTTTTCCAACCTACGATGCCTATTACGTTCACTTCAGGTGCTGCTCCGCCCAGGCCAGATCGTCCGGCGTATTGATGTTGAAAAAGTCGCCCTCGTCGAACACTACCAGGGTTTCGCCCTGGGCCTGTGTCCACTGGCGGATTTTGCGCACTCCATCGTTCAGGGCAGCTCGCAGATCATGCCGCAGAGCGACCTGCCAGCGGCCGAAGGTCGGCTGGGGTAGTCGGCCCCGTTCGGGGTCCGGCGTGGCCGCCAGCACGACCGGGGTGTCATGTTCAGCCAGCCTGACAGCCAGATCCCTGGGAAAGGACGGAGTGTCGGCAGCAACGCTGATCAGCCAGTCATGGCCCTGTTCGGCAGCCCAGTCCATGCCCGCGAGCACGCCCGCCAGCGGCCCCGGGAAACCCTCGATGGAATCGGCCACTATGGGCAAACCCAGGTCCTCAAACCGGCTTAAATTGCCGTTGGCGTTCAATACCACGGCGTCGACCTGAGGCGTGATCCTGTCGATGACCCGCTGGATCAGTGACTGGTCGCCGAGCATGAGCCGGCCTTTGTCGCCGCCGCCCATGCGGTTTGCCTGGCCGCCCGCCAGGATGACTGCACAATCAGTCATGCAGTGCCTCCGTCAATCATTCTGAGCGCCTTTGCGACGCAGCTTCTTGTCTTCATCGGGTACCTGCGACAAGTCCTGATCGAACACCAGACGATGCTGGCCGCTCAGGCAGGTGAATTTCTTGCCTCGCATCCGTCCGATCAGAGTCAATCCGACCTGCCGGGCAATATCGACGCCCCAGGCGGTGAAACCGGAGCGGCTGATCAGCGTGGGAATGCCCATCAGCGATGTCTTGATCACCATTTCCGAGGTCAGTCGTCCGGTGGTGTACAGGACCTTGTCGGCTGCAGCAATGTTGTTCAGGTGCATCCAGCCGGCAATTTTATCGACCGCGTTGTGCCTTCCAACATCTTCCATGTACGCCAGGATTGTCTGGCCCTGGCAAAGCGCGGTGCCGTGAATGGCGCCGGTTTCCATATACAGGCTGGGAGTGTGGTTGATCTGATAGGAGAGATCGTAAAAGCTGCTGGTGTGTACCGGGGTGTCTGGTAGCGACAGCCCTTCAAGGCCTGCCATCATGTCGCCGAAGACCGTGCCCACGGCGCAGCCGGACGTACGGGTTTTCTTCTCAAGCTTGTCCTCGACATCGGTAACGCCCGCCGTGCGCACCACCGCGACCTCAAGTTCCTCGTCAAAATCGATCCCGGTGACCTGATCGCTCTCTTTCAACATGCCCTGGTTCAGCAGGAAGCCGAGGGCCAGATACTCCGGGTGATCGCCAATGGTCATGGCGGTGACGATCTCCTGGCTGTTCAGGTAGATGGTCAGGGGGCGTTCCTCGATCACGCTGATCGATTTGGCCTCGCCGTTTTCGTCAACGCCCTCTACTGGCCGGGAAAGCCGGGGGTCTTTGGGATCGGGAAGTATGGGATCAATCGTCATTTTTGTTATAGCCGTTTGATGAATGCCGCGGAATGGAATATCTACGGAGATTGCCAGAGATTAGCCTATTTGGCATTCGGGAAAAACAGCTGCTGTCAGCCAATAAAAAACCCCGGCGATGCCGGGGTTGGGTCTGGTCACGGTAAAAAAGGGCGGGATCAGTAACTCTTAGCGTCTAAGTTTACTGAGCGTTGGGGAAGAACAGCTGCTGCCCATCCACTCTGAAATCGGCAATCGCCTGCTGGCCTTCTTCGGAGAGAAGCCAGTTGTGCCATTTCGAAGCCATCTCGTGCTTGAGGTGTGGGTGCTTCTCTTCAGACAACAGCAAGCTGCCGTACTGGTTGAATAACACTTTGTCGCCCTCGAACAGCAGCTCCAGATTCTGGCGGTTGCCAAAGGCCACCCAGGTGGCACGATCCGACATCACATAGGCATCCATGGCGGCGGCGGTGTTTAGCGTAGGCCCCATGCCGCTACCAAGTTCCCGGTACCAGTCGCCATCGGGGTCAACGCCGGCGTTCTTCCAGAGCCGGAGTTCTGCACGGTTGGTACCACTGTCATCGCCCCGCGACGCGAACGGCGCCTCGGCATTGGCAATCGCTGCGAAGGCTTCGGCGGCAGTTTGCGCGTCACTGACATTGGCTGGATCGCTGGCAGGGCCAATGAGTACGAAGTCGTTGTACATGACATCGGCTCGCTCACTGGCATAGCCATTTTCAACAAAACGTTTTTCACCGGCGGTGTCGTGCACCAGCAGGCTGTCGGCGTCGCCGCGGCGGGCAATCTCAAACGCCTGGCCGGTACCCACCGCCACAACGCGAACTTCGATGCCGGTGGCGTCTTCGAACTTCGGTAGAATGGAGGCGAACAAGCCCGAGTTTTCGGTCGATGTGGTTGAGGCCAGGGTGATGTAGTCGTCGGCATAAGCACCGAAGGCCAGGCCCATGCTGGTGATACCCGCGAGTAAGAGATTGAGCGTCTTTTTCATCTTGTTTTCTCCCTTTTTAATGGAAAAGCCGAATTACTCGACCAGTTCTCCTGCGATAAACGCCTGCGCCTCTCGCGAGACGGGCTTGTTGAAAAAGGCTTCAGCGGGTGTGTGCTCACGGACTTTTCCGCCGGACAGGAACAGCACATCGCCGGCGAGTCGCCGCGCTTGATGCAGATCGTGGGTGGTCATCACGATTCGCGTTCCCCGCTGATGGAACTCGCGCACTGCAGCCTCTACGGCTTTGATCGCCGCCGGGTCGAGCGCGGACGTGGGTTCATCCAGAAACAGCACCTGGGGCGAAAGTACCCAGGCTCGCGCCAGGGCAAGGCGCTGCTGTTCGCCACCGGAAAGAACCCTGGCGGGCTTGTTGCTGCAGGCGGTAAGACCGAAGCGCTCAAGGGCGTCGCGGGCCAGGTTCGCACGTGTTCTGCGCGGCACGTTGTTCACCGCCAGGGCGTGAACGAGGTTGGCGACGGCGGAGCGGCGCAAGAGTACAGGTTGCTGGAAGACCATCGCCTGGCGAGGGCAACGGTCACTTGACCATGTGATCTGCCCCTGTGAGGGGAGAAGCAGGCCGTGAGCGAGTCGTAGCAGAAGACTCTTGCCCGCCCCATTCGGGCCCATCACAAGGGTAGGGCCGGTGCCTTCCAGAGAGAATGAGCAAGGCCCCAGCAGTACCTGTTCCTCGTGATTGAAGGTGACACCATCGAAGCACAGCGCCGGCGGCGGTGACAGGATGGATGAGGCAGGGTGCGGCACGTGGAAGGATGTCATCCTACCCGCCTCCTGGTCAGTTCACCCACCAGATACACGCCGGCGTTAATCAGCATCACGAGCGCTAGCAGTACGATGCCCAGTCCCAGCGCCAGGGGCAGGTTGCCCTTGCCGGTTTCCAATACGATGGATGTGGTCATTACCCGGGTGACACCTTCAATATTGCCGCCTACCATCATCACTGCACCCACTTCGGCACTGGCGCGGCCAAACCCGGCTAGCAGAATGGTTAGCAGGGCAAAGCGGGCATCCCATAGCAGGGTGGGCATCATGCGTGAACGTGACATGCCGAGGGAAACAAACTGCTCCCGGTACTCCCCCAGAAGCTCCTCCACTTTCTGCCGCGACAGCGCAGCCAGAATCGGCAGAACCAGCACCACCTGGGCCAGAACCATGGCGCCCGGGGTAAACAGCAGCCCCCACTCTCCCAGAGGACCTGCTCGCGAGAGCAGCAAATACACCATCAGCCCGGCCACCACCGGAGGCAGACCCATCAGGGCGTTGAGCACAACAATCATTCCGCCGCGCCCGGGAAAGCGCCAGAGTGCCACTGCCGCACCGAGGGGAAAGCCCAGCACCGCTGCGATCAGCACCGCGAGAAGCGAAACCTGTAGTGAGAGCGCCACGATCTGAAAAAGCGCGGCATCGAAATTTAACAGTAGCGAGAGCGCCACATAAAACGCATTATTTTCCACAGCTGCGTCTCCTTGATATTGAGCATCGTGGCGTTTATAGCTACGCTTTGCACAGTCTTCTGAAAAATATGCAGCTAAAAACAGCTATACGCTTTCCCCGCTCTGCAGGAGAGATTGATGCCCCTTCCCGCCTACCTCACCACGGCTGAAGCTGCCGAGTATCTGCGCCTGAAGGAACGCAAGGTTTACGATCTGGTCAGCCAGGGGGTGATTCCCTGCGTACGGGTAACGGGAAAGCTGTTGTTCCCACGCCAGCGTATAGATCTGTGGTTGATGAACCACCTGGAGGGTGACGACGCCGTCAGCTCACCGATTCCGCAGGTTCTGGCGGGCAGCCAGGATCCGCTTCTGGAGTGGGCGGTGAAGGAGAGCGGTGCCGAATTGGCTCTGCTGTGCCAGGGTAGCGGTGATGGAGTACAGAGGCTGGTTGACGGACGCGCGATGCTTGCCGGCATGCATATCTGGCACGCCGAAAATCAACGCTACAACGACCCGGCCACGCTGGGTTTGAGCGGCATGCGCGACCTGGTGTTGATTCGCTGGGCAAAGCGCCAGCAGGGGCTGCTTCTGGCCGCCGATAATCCTCATAACCTTTTGCGGCTTGAGGATGTTGCACGGCCCGGCATACGTGTCGCGCATCGTCAGCCGGATGCTGGTGTCAGCCATTTGTTGCAGAGTCTGCTGGCGAGCCACCGCATTGATAGCAAACAGTTGGCCTGGGCTGCCCATCCGTCACTCAGTGAGGATGATCTTGCCCTGGCTATTCGCCAGGGCGAAGCGGATGTGGGTGTAGGTATCGAGGCGGCGGCGCGGCGACAGGGGTTGGCTTTTATTCCTTTGCAGCAGGAGCATTTTGACCTGGCCATGCGCAGGCGACATTATTTCGAGCCGCCCATCCAGCGTCTTCTGGCATTTGCAGGCAGCGAGCGCTTTGTCCAGCGCGCCGAGGCGCTCGGCGGTTACGATATCAGTGATCTGGGCAAAGTCATCTATAATGCTTGAGCAGCGCCAATAAAAAAAACAGGCGAATAAATTATGCCTTCGGGACAAAAACATCTGGTGAGGGACGCCGGGGGAGCGTTAGGTGACCTTGGTACCCTGATTCCGCTGGGTCTGGGTGCTATAGGGCTGGCGGGCCTGGCACCGGTGCCGGTCCTGCTGGGTTTTGCCGTGTTCTACATTGCAACGGGCCTGTATTACCGTCTGCCGGTCCCGGTCCAGCCCATGAAAGCGGTTGCTGCGTTGTTGCTGACCACCCAGGTGACTTCCCAGAGTCTGGTGGCCAGTGGTGTTCTGATCGGGGCGATCCTTCTGGTGCTGGGCCTGACCGGATGGATAAACAGCGCTGCCCGGCTGATACCACGCTCGGTGTTAAGTGGCCTTCAGTTGGGCCTGGGCCTGATGCTGGCCAGCATGAGCCTGGGTTTGATGGCCACCTCATTGCCCGTCGGCATTGTTACCCTGGCGCTACTGGGCATCACCCTGAAGTTGTTGCCGAAGTGGCCGGCGGCGCTGATCGGGCTTGCTGGTGCTGTTGCCATCGGTAGTTTGCTTGGGGCGCCGGGACTCATGCTTCCTCTGGCCGATTCAGTTGTCTTGTCATTGCCAGAGTTCCCAGGCATCGACGATTGGCAGCAAGCAGTGTCCACACTGGTGTTACCCCAGCTTGCCCTGACGTTGACCAACGCCATCGTACTTACGGCACTGGTGGTTGGAGATTACTTCGGCGAGCAATCGCATCGTGTCACGCCTGCCCGTTTGTCGGTGTCCACCGGACTGGCCAATCTTTTTCTGGTCCCCCTCGGCGCTTTGCCCATGTGCCATGGGGCGGGTGGCGTGGCTGCCCATCACCGCTTCGGCGCCCGGACCGGAATGGCGCCGGCCCTGCTCGGAACAGGCTTGCTTCTGGTCGCTTTCGTGCCCGGCGGCCTTTCAATGATAGCGGCCATTCCGATGGCTGGCCTGGGGGCCCTGCTGTTTGTGGCGGCTGCCGAGCTTGCCTTGTCCAGGCGCCTTTGGACAGCCAAACCATCCTGCTGGCCTGTGATCGCGATAACCGCTCTGGTAACCGTGTGGGTCGACCCGTTTTTCGGGCTGCTGGCCGGGGTGGCTTCAGAGACTTTTCGGTCCGCCTGGGTGCGTGGCCAGGAATTGCCTAGAGAGAACTGACACCGGTAATGCCGATGTCCTTGTCTTTCGGGTCAATGAGAACCCCCGGATTGAGAATGCCGTTTGGATCCAGAAAATGCTTGCCTGCAGCCAAAGTCTGGCGAAACAGCGGTGATGTCTGCTGTTCATAGCCATAACGGTGATCCCGGCCGACCGCGTGGTGGTGGGTAACGGTTGCACCCTGCTCAGCCAGCACCTCCATCGAGATGCGCTTGAGCTTTTTCCACTTTTCCAGGGCCTTGCCCAGATCGCCGGTCGTGTCGCCCACGCAGTAAAAGGTGAAATAGGGCGCTGGCCCGTCCGGGTAAACGTGGGTAAAACGGCAGGAAAATGAAAACGGCCGTTGCGTTATCTCGCGAAGCGCGGACTCCATGGTTGATTTTACCGCCTTGTAAAGGCTCGGAAACTTGTCCCAGGTGATTGCGGTTTCGAAGGTGTCGGCAATCATGCCCATTGCGGTTAATCGATTGCGCCAGTAAGGCATGCGGATGAAGGCATTCCTCCAGGATTCGGCTTCGCTGGATCCTTGTTCTGAATGATCCGGGTTATAGGTAATGCCATCTTTTTGCAGAACACCGCCATGTTCTTGGGCAATAGCGACGGCCCGTTCGATTTTCTGGTCCTGCGGGTGATCTGCGGATTCGAAACCAAGAACCAGAATGGCGCAGGGTTTGTCAGCGATCCTGTTGATCACCACTTCGGCCTCATCCAGCAGACGGCAATTCGACGGGAATAAACCCGATTGCGCAATCTGTCTGACGGCATCGACACCTTTCATGAAGCGATCAAAACGAACGGACGCAGTGGCCCGCCACTTGGGTCGATGCTGTAACCGCATGGTGGCTTCGGTAATGATCCCCAGCGTGCCTTCTGAGCCACAGATCATACGGTCTGCCGAAGGTCCCGCGCCTGATCCGGGTAACGCGCGGGTCTCGATGATGCCTTTTGGCGTGACCAGCCGGGTTGCTTCCACCATGTCTTCGATGTGCGTGTATACGGTCGCAAAATGGCCGCCAGCTCGGGTTGCGAGCATGCCGCCGAGACTCACGAAGGGAAAGCTCTGGGGGTAATGGCGCAGCGTCAACCCGTGCTGTTTCAGCTGCCGTTCAAGATCCGGGCCCTTGATGCCGGCCTGAATGCGTGCGCGACGACTGACCGAATCAATCTCCAGAATCTGGTTCAGGTTCTCCATGTCGACGCTGATTGTCGCCTGATAGGTGTCGCCAACATCGGGCTCGACGCCGCCACAGACACTGGTGCCGCCGCCAAACGGGATAAGTGCAATGTTGTTTTCGGACGCATAGCGGAACAGCTGCTGGATATCGTCTTCTGTCCTGGGAAAGGCAACGGCATCGGGCGGGTTGGGCACTTCCCGCATCAGCATCCTGGCCATATCGGCGTAGGACTTTCCGTAGCTATGCACCAGGCGGTCGTAGGTCGTGATGGAAACAATGTCTGAGAGATGTGTGGGGACTGACGATAAGCGGGATGCCGGAAGCTCAAAGTCGTCAATGGATGGTGGCTTAACCTCCACGAGCCCTTCAGGCACGAACATCTGCGTGACTGTGTCGATCATGGCGTGTTCTTCTGGATGCAGATCCTCATCTGCATAGCCCCAGCCCCAGAATCTCAGGGGTTTGCGAAGTGACTTCGTGCCGGACTCAGACATCGGATTCTCCATCAGTGAGGGTTCTGCCCCCGTTACCCTGAACACTTCATCTGTTGAAATGATATCCTCGTACACCGCTATCAAGGACGCAAATCAATCCTGAATGCCGATATCCTTCAGGCCACCTTCAACCAGGAGTTCGAGCCTTACTCATGAGAGTTATTATTCGTTATTTTTTCCGCACCCTGCGCCTGTTACTGACACCCTTCATGCTGCTTAGTGAAAAGCTCAGCACACCCGAGAGCGTGACCCGCACTGCTGAAGCGCAGGCTCGCGCCGACGAGGCCAGCAAAAATCTCGCCCTTTACCAGTTCAAGGCTTGCCCGTTCTGTATCAAGGTAAGAAAGGAAATTGCCAGGCTGGGTCTCAACATTGAAACCCGTGACGCCCAGCATGACCCGGAGCATCGTGCGGCGCTGGAAGCCGGTGGGGGACGGGTCAAAGTGCCCTGCCTGAAGATTCAGCAGGCGGATGGCAGTGAACGTTGGTTGTACGAGTCTGGTGAGATCAAGGCATGGTTGCAGGAGCGGTTTGAGCCTGCCT
>CAZFQI010000069.1:0-17945 GCA_964520755.1 uncultured Marinobacter sp.
CTTATGCGCGGGTGGAATACAGTTATCAGAGGTTGTCTGAGTATCTGGTGGAGCTGCTTAATTGATTTGAAATAAGCGTGGCCAGATCAACGCATAATACTTTGGTACTGCTTTTGTGCAAGAAAACTAACAATTGCAAGATTTGGCTATGTGACACGGTGTAGCTCTCTGTAAACTCCGCTAACGGATGTTGTGTAGCATGCGTATTTAATCGGAGTTTTCCATGCGGTCCTGCAGTACCCAGTCCTACGTCCTCGAACATTACCTCCGTTTAAAGACTGACATCCCGGAAAACTGGTTGTCTTCCCTTCAGGCTCTGACTCGTAGCCCGCGGCTTTCAATGGAAGTTGACCTATCTGGCGATCCCGGCAGTTTCTCCGGCCGGTTGGCCTTTCTTGAAACCGACGCTGTGAACGTTTGTGGGTTTTATCTCAGCTCTGCCTCCAGCATCTTTGGGGCGAATGCTGCTACCTCTGCGATCATCATGCCTTTGCAGGGGACAGTTGAATTCGAGGTTGGTGGTAAGCATTTCGTCAGTGCGCCAGGCGCTCCTTTCGTGCTCGACAAAGGTGTTGAATTTTATGCACGACTGTCTGCAAACGTTCATCTCTTCATTGTTCAGCCCGGTCAGTCGGTTTTCAGCAGCGAGAAGATGAACCTGAAGCCCGGGGATCCGGAACTTGTCACTCTTCTCGAGAGTTATTTGGTCGAAACCCCGTTTTTCCGGGATCACGCGCATGCAGTGGAGCGGACGAGTCGGTTTGGTAAAGCGTTACACCAATTTATTGCCGGGAACCATGCAGCGTCCAGGACCCGAGGGCCGGCCGTGCTGGTGGGAGAGGAACGGCGGCTATGCCGGGCACTGGAACTGATTAATGACCATTTGAAAACCGGCGTAGATCTGGACCGGATCGCTAGAGACTCCGGAATGAGTCTTAGGAATTTCTATTACCTTCTGAAGAAATACACAGGTTTGACGCCGTACAGCTATTGTCGCGCGCGGCGATTGGTCAAGGCCCGGGAATCGTTGATTTGTGGGTACCGCAAGGATCCTTTGGTGGCGAACCATGCGCTAAACTGGGGCTTCAACCATGCGGGCCGTTTTTCTTCTTATTACCACGATCATTTTGGTGAGTACCCCAGTGAGACTATTGAGGGCCTGGAGGCGCTCTTGGAGCGGGCTGAAAAAGTCTGGTTGGTGGATGCTAATTCACCCTGGCGAACAAAACACTGGTATACATCGTCGGATGCTACACCTGCTTGACCGGACCGGCACCCGAGCCTGGACAGGCCCGGACCCTTCTGAGCCCGGTTATCTTTTCGTCGCTGCTTTTCGATATCAGACCTTGAATCGGGCGACCTGCGTATTGAGCCCTTCTGCGAGTCGCGCAAGCTCCTCACTGGCTGCCGACACCTGTTCGGTAGACGCGGCAGATTGATCACCCACATCACGAATCAGGGTGACATTCTGGTTAATTTCTTCCGCTACAGAACTCTGTTCTTCAGCGGCAGTGGCAATCTGACTGTTGTGCCGGCGGATCTCTTCGACCCCTTCCGACATTTCCTGAATGGCAGTGCCTGCCAGTTGTGCCCGCTCCAGCGTTTGCTCGGCTAGCTTGGTACCAGTCTCCATACTTGCAACAGAGGTTTCTGCGCTGTTGACCAGATTAGTGATCAGGGTTTCAATCTCAGCTGCGGAGCTCTGGGTACGTTGAGCCAGTGACCGCACTTCGTCGGCTACCACAGCAAAGCCCCTTCCCTGTTCGCCTGCCCTGGCTGCCTCTATAGCGGCGTTCAGTGCCAGCAAATTGGTTTGCTCCGCCACCGATTTGATAACATCCAGAACAGTACCGATGTTATTGGTTTCCGTTTGAAGACCATTGAGCAATTCCATGACATTAGAGCTTTGCTGGTTCAGATCTGCGACGAGATCCAAGGTCTCCCGAACGGCTTTTTCGCCATGACCGGATTTCTCACTGGCTTGATTGGCGGCCTCAAAGGCTGCTTCCGCACTCTGGGCAACTTCATTTACGGTTGAGACCATTTCATTCATGGCGGTTGCCACCTGATCGGTCTGTGATTGCTGGTCTGCAACACCCTTGCTGGTCTGATTGGTTACGGTAGAAAGCTCTTCCGATGAGGAGGCAATACTGGACGCGCCGGTTTCAATTTCTCTAATCAGCTCTCTCAGGTTGGTTATCATTGTGCCAAACGCGGCAAGCAACTGACCGAACTCATCGCCTCGCTGGCTTCGGACATTTACAGTCAGGTCCCCCGAAGCCACCTTGTTGGCAATTCCGACAGTTTGATTAATCGGGCCGGTGATTGATCTGGTCAGGACCCAGGCAAGGGTGGTGGCGATCAGCAAGGCAACGAGGGTTACGACCGCAATTTCTTTAACTGCAAGATCGTACACTTTCTGCAACTGTTCCTGCTCTGTGTATTTCAGCTCTTCCATCAGATCGATAGTGCTGGTTGCAACAGTGTACATCTGCTCCTCTAGAGACTTGACCAGGTCAGGCGAGCCCGAGATATCGGTTTGGTAGCGCTCCAAAAGTTCGGCGTAGGACCTGACTCCTTCAAGAATCTTTTCGGTTTTTTGCCGGTTTTTACTGCCTTCCTTGTTCATATCAACCAGCGGGGAAAGAGCAGTTTTTGCATCGTTCACCGCTGCGATTGCACGCTCTATATACTGCCGCTCCTGCGTTATTGCATAGTTCCTTTCATCTCGCTCTGCCTCCAGCAAATCAATTTCAGCGGTGTTGGCGTGTTTTACAATCGAAACACCTCGGTTGTAATCACTGAGCGAAAAAAAGCTGACTCCGGATACGATTGCCAGAAGCAGCAGAAGAATAGCGAAGCTGATCGCCAACTTTTTTCCAACAGAAAGATTTCCCCAAAAACTACTCATAAGCGTCCTAAACCTCCTTGACTAAACGTGAAAAGCAAACGACCGGCATGGAGCGGACTTCTGGCCGGTTTGGTTGAACAGGCCACCGATTAATGTTTGACGAGAAGATCTGATTAATGGGTTTGCTAGTTTCTTTTTCAGAATGCGAAATTTGTTACTCGACAACACTAACCATATTCCGGCTATGGGTTTTGCTTTGATAAAGGGCTTCATCGGTTCTCTTGAGCGCATCTTCGAAACAGCTGTCGGAAGGTCGGAACTCTGCGATACCAATACTGATCGTGGCGCATGCCCGGACATCCGCCACCCGGAAACGGGCTGACTGAATGGTTTTTCGAATTCGCTCTGCAAAATTCTTTGCATTGGTCAGGCTTGTGTCGCTGAGTAAAATGGCGAATTCTTCGCCGCCGAGTCGGTAAGCGTGATCGGATGGTCGGAGCTGATCCATGACCAGACTGGCTGCCTGGCTGAGGACCTCGTCTCCCATGGCGTGCCCGTAGACATCGTTGATGTTCTTGAAATGGTCAAAGTCGTAAGTAAGGATGGCAGAGTTGATGCCTGAGCGGACGAAAGCCGAGTAAGCGCTTTTAAGGTCCCGGTTGAACTGTTTGCGGTTGAACAAACCGGTAAGTTCGTCGGTAACCGACTCTCTCCGTAACTTCTCTTCGAGATTTTTCTGTTCTGTGATGTCACGAAGCACGCCCATCACCAAGTCGTCCGTCTCCTGATGGCAGGTCTCTTCAATCCAGCGAACCTCGCCATCCGGCTTTTGAATCCTGTAACAGACGGTTTTTCCGGACACGGTTCCCGAGAATCCGTGAATGGCGTTGAGCTGGTTCCGGTCCTCGGGCAGACAAATCTTCCGGATTGCGCTAAATGATGGCTGCTCGTTTTGCTGAAGCCCAAGAATACGCGGCATCATGGCCGACCAGAGCATGTGGCCAGAGCGAAGATCGCTTTCCCACCAGGCCATACCGCCGACTTCCTGCGCTCTGGTCAGGCGAGTATTGGCGGCCTGGAGTTTTTCCTTCATCACTTCGATTTCGGCTTTTTCCGAGTCATCACGAATAATTGCAATGCCGTAGTCCACGGATGCGTATCTGATCCGGTTAAGCATGATGTCGATCGGAACCTCTGAACCGTCGCTGCGTCTGCCATTTAAACGGAGCCCTGCGCCCATGGGCCGGGGTTTCTGCTGGTTCAGAAAGGAATTAACGTGTTTTCTGTGGACGCCCACGGACGGTTCCGGGATCAGGATATCCAGTGGCGCGTTCAGAAGGTCTTCTACTCTGGTGTGGAAAATTCCGGCCGCTTTGAGGTTTGCAGCAACGATATTCTGGTTTCGATTGACCAGAATCGCGGCGTCTGGAATCAGGTTGATCATGGACTTGAGATCTTGATCGTTCATTTGAGTTATTCTTCTGGTAAGTCCTGGTAAGCATTTTTTATGTCGACAAACGCCTGGACATCATCCAGGAAAAGGTCAGCCAGCTCCGGATCAAAGTGCTTTCCGCGGTTGTCCCGGATCAGTTGGACGGCCTCTTCCAGGGGCCAGGCTTTTTTGTAAGGGCGGACCGAGGTCAGGGCATCGAATACATCGGCCAGGGCCGCAATCCTTCCGGACATGGGTATATCTTTACCCTTGAGTCCGGCCGGGTAGCCACTTCCGTCCCATTTTTCGTGGTGATTCAGCGCTATTTCTCGCGCCATGACCATCAGGTCACTGTCGTTACCCTCCAGCAGCCTGGCTCCGATTTCGGCGTGGGTTTTCATGGTCAGCCACTCATCTCGTTCAAGCTTTCCGGGCTTTAAGAGGATGGCGTCCGGGATGCCTATCTTTCCTATATCGTGCATGGGGCTGGCGCTGAGGATGAGGTTGCACTGTTGTTCCGACCAGCCTGCTTTGCGCGCGAGCAGTGCGCACATTTTGCTCATTCTGATGATGTGATTGCCGGTTTCCTCGTCGCGGTATTCGGCGGCGTGACCAAGGCGCCGGATGATTTCCAGCCTGGTTTCCTGCAGTTCTAGGGTGCGTTGCTGTACCAGTTCTTCAAGGTGATCTTTCTGATTCCGGACCAGCCTGTGGGCAACATGGGCGTCCAGAAAATTCTTAACCCGCATCAGCAGTTCCCGCCGATCAAACGGTTTACTGATAAAGTCCCGGGCACCGGCTTCCAATGCTTTGAGAAGGTATTCCTGATGATGCTGGGCTGTCAGGATGACGATAGGAGGTAAAAGCGGATCTTCGAGGCTGACAAGCTGTTTCATCACCTGGTAACCATCCAGACCAGGCATATTCAGATCCAGAAGGATCAGGGAAGGCCGATGTTCCTGATAGAGAGACAGCACCTGACGTGGATCACTGATCAAAACCAGGTTGGAATAGCCCGCGGAGGTCAGGATTTTGTCCAGTAACTTCAGATTGACCACCTCATCGTCCACGATGAAGATGGTCTGTTCATGAAGGTTCTTGTCTGAAAAAGCGTACATGAGTCTGTTACCCGAGGTATGAATCCAGTGTGTTAATCAGTTCGTCGATGTTGATGGGTTTGGTGAGGTAATGATCGAAACCAGCGCTTGCGCCTTTTTGTCTGTCCTCGCGCATTGCATTCGCCGTTAGCGCAAGCATGGGTTTTTCATTCAAGTGCTGAATTGACCTCAGCTTTTCAAGAAGCGCATAACCATTCATATCTGGCAGGTTTATGTCGACCAGAATGAGGTCGGGTGGATAGTTATCTGCCAGTTGAAGGCCGTCAGCCGCATTTAGGGCAGAAACCAGAGAGTAGCGGGGCACGCGAGTGATGATGCGTTCGATGAGTTTGAGGTTTGCAGGGTTATCTTCGATATAGAGTATCGTTCGCTTGTCTGTCGTGAGAGGGAGTCTAGGGTTATCCCGCGTAGGTTCCGAATGAAGCGTTGGGAAGCCATTGGTAGAGGTGTTACGGCTCTCATCCGGTAATCGTATCCAGAAAGTTGAACCTTCCCCGACCGTGCTGGTGACGCCTATGCTCCCGCCCATCAGCTCTACCAGTTGCCGCGTCAGAGAGAGCCCGATACCGGTGCCCTCAATATGACTGAGTTCCGCTCCCAGCCGATTAAAAGGTTTGAACAGCTCCGGAATTCTGGATTCAGGAATGCCGTTACCTGAGTCGGTGACACGCACGTCTATCCAGGACTCCTGGAAGAGTTCTGCTTCAATGCGGATGGTTCCGTTCTCCCGGTTATACTTCACTGCATTGGAAAGGAGGTTCAGCAAGGCTTGTTTGAGTCGAGTCCAGTCAGCTGTCACGTGGAAATGTTCAATATTGCCGACAGTAATGGTGAGCCCTCTTTTCTCCGCAGAATGTTTAATTAGCGTCAGCGCGTCATGAATTACAGAGCTGACGGGCACATTTTCCAGGGAGAGCTCCAATTTGCCGGATTCGATTCTGGCCAGATCAAGCACTTCATTGATCAATGCGAGCAGGTGTTCACTGGCAGAGAGGATCTCGTTAACGTTGTCCTGTTGGTCTTCGTTGAGATTGGGGTCACTTTCCAGTAGTTGTCCAAAGCCCTGAATGGCATTTAAGGGCGTGCGCAATTCATGGCTCATATTGGAGAGGAATTCTGATTTTGCGCGATTGGCCTGGTCTGCTCGTTGTTTCGCTCGGATGAGGCTTTTCCGGTTAACCTCTTCCATATCGATCATTCTCTGGGAGTTGATAATAACCCCGTAAGTTGCCATGAACGGCCGGAGGAACTCGATGATTGCTGTGTCGTAGCCTGATTGTCGGTTCGCCAGGGCAAAGTTCCCAACCAGTTCAGAGCCGATGAAAATCGGGACACTCAGAAATGTTCGGATTCTGGGATGCCCTTTTGGCAGATCTGTAAATAGTTCATCGGACTCGGAAGCATTGACGGTCACGATTTCTCGACGGCGAATGGCCTCCCCCAGCATGTTGTCCAGCTCATGAAACTCGAATTTTTCTGTGCCGACCCGGCTGAACATCTTGGCGGCTTCGGGGCTCCAGGAAATATCCGTAATAGACTGAATTCTGAGGAAGGGCGAGTTCTTCGGTGTGAAAAGAACTTCAGCCAGAAATCCAAATTCACTGTCGGTAAGTTCGAGCAAGCTATCCAGCATGGAATCCAGGGTCGCCCTGAATTTGCCTTCAAGGATAAACGCAGTCAGCGAATCATGAAGCATGTTCAAAAGAGTGGTCTGGCGTGCCAACTGGTCTTTTGCATCACGAATGGCGGTTATGTCTTCAACGACGCCCAGCATCTGTTTCGCGGCGCCATCAGTTCCGCGAACCACCGCCCCGGTTTCAAGTAACCAGCGAATCGTGCCGTCGGGCCAGATAACCCTGTGCTCTATGTGATAGGGCAGGTCGTATTCAATAGATGCCTGTATTGCATGTTGAACGCTGTCTCTGTCATCTGGATGTACAGCGCCGATAAAGTTCTCGAAAGATGTTTCAAGATCACCCTCGGGATAGCCGAACAGCATTGGCACTCGCTCGGTCCAATACAGATCATCGGTATCGAGGGCCCATTCCCAGGTTCCAATATTTGCGAAGGATTGTGCCCTACGCAGACGCTCGCGGCTGCGTTCCTGATCGCACTCAGACATCCAGCGTGCGAGTGAGTGAGACACAACATTGCCAAGTACGTCCATCAGACCCTGTTCACAGAACATCTCAATCAGTGGAGTTGGATCGGTGTAAAGCAGAAAACGCCCAAGTTCAGTCTGGTTTGCGCTTAGACTGGTCTCGAATGGTTTGGCGCCACCGGCTATGGATAATTCATCACCGCTCCAAGAGTCTCGAATAGAGATAGATGCTGCGTTTTCCCGAGCGTCAAGAAATAGCTTCCATGAATCGGGAGCGGGGTTAGGTGGTTGCAATTGGATCGATATATGCTGGATCGAGAGGTAAGCACATAATGGCTGCAGAGCGGCCTGCAATGTGGCCGGTGCCTTTGACCAGTGACCAGCCATGGCTTTAGCACTGGCTTCACTGATGAGCCGGGCAAGTTCACTTTGCTGCTCAATGCGGCGCTCGGCGGCCTTGACGTGGGTAATGTCTTTCCGGATGGCGATATACTGGTAGGGTCGCTTTTTGTTGTCCAGAAAGGGGACGATGGTTGAGGATACCCAGTAGCTAGTGCCGTCTTTGGCCAGGTTGCAGAGCTCACCTTGCCAGACATCTCCATGGGATATTGTCTTCCAGAGATCGCGGTAAAAATCCGGTGAATGCTCGCCCGACTTCAGAATACGGTGGTTTTGGCCGAGAAGTTCTGCTTCCGAATACTGGCTGATCTCGCAAAAACGGCGGTTAACTTCAATAATCCGGCCCTTGCTGTCGGTTTTGCTGACGATGGCGTGCTGGTTGAGGGCAAAATGTTCCTGCTCGCGCTCATAGAGGATTTCGTAAACCCGTCCGCCGGACCCTCTGCGCGTAGCGTCCGAGGCGGTAAGTTCGCGAACGGCCTGAACGAGCTCTGAGAGTTCAGCGTAATAGCAATTTATCCTGAAGCGCCCTCCGTTCCTTTCTGTGTATTCACCCTCGGGTTCGCTGATAAAAAGTATTGGAAGGTCGGATGTTTCAGGGAGGAAACGCAGAATGTCGGCCAGTTCCTCGCTATTACCGGACTTGTCGTCACTCCCGATCACCACCACATCAAGAGTCTGCCTCTGGAGCATTTCCATACTGGCCTGCAATCCATGGGCTGTAAGGGCCTTTATCGAACCTTCTGCCAGTATTCTCTGAATCTCTTCCCGAAAGTCATGCCGGCCATCAATGACAAGTGCCGTGCGTATTGCCTGAGAGTGGGATATACCAAGCTCACTGCACGCATTGCTCAACATTCGTGTGGTCACCGGCTTCCTCAAGAACCGTTGCGCGCCACAGTTTACAGCCTGGCTTGCCAATTCAACTGAAGCAGAACCTCCGATAACAACTATCGGCGCATTGCTGGAATCGGACAGGGCTCGGGCATCCGCGATGGCTGATTCGAAAAACGACGTCTCTAAACCATCCGCATCGAAGATCCAGAGGTCCGGAATTCTGTTGCCTTCGAATGCGACGTCAGCCTGAACAAAGTGGCAGTCAAAACCCGAAGACATCAGATTTTTTCTTTGCCGCGTCAGCCAGCCTTCCGTGCGTTTATTACCTAGAACAAAGATTTCAATCATTGCAGATAAGTCTTATCCATCCATAGAGCCTCTTCGGACTAAGCGCTGTTTCGTTCCCGTAGACGATAAACGAGCCCAGCCACCTCTCCGATTTGACGTTTTAGTTCGTGCATGGACTCCTGAGCTTCTTTGACAACGCCCATGGCGGTATCACCCAGATCATTAATGCTCACGATCTTTCCGGATATTTCTGCAGACGCGTTGTGCTGTTGCTCTGCTGCTGCGGAGGTGCCATCACAGGCTTCGGAAATGCGTTCGATAAATGTGACGAGTTCTGCCAGAGTGTTCTCGGAGCTGATGGCGTTCTCTACCGTTTTCTGTGCATAGCTATCGCAACGCTCCATGGATCGAGTAGCATTTGAAACGGTGTCATGAAACCGGCCAAGTGTTTCGTTGATTTGTTCGGTTGTCGTTTTTGTTCGTAATGCGAGGCTGCGAACCTCGTCCGCGACAACTGCAAAACCACGGCCAGCCTCCCCCGCCCGCGCAGCTTCGATGGAAGCATTCAGGGCCAGCAGATTGGTCTGCTCAGTGATGTCACCTATAACGCTCAATGCTTGAGCGACTCCCTTGCTTGCTTCTGTGAGATGTCCAACCGCGTTTGAAGCTTCTTTAAGCTCTTGCGATAGGGCGTCCATGCTATTGCGGGTTTCTTGCGTCAGGGCCTGGCCACCAGCGACTCGTTCGTTGGCCATCCGCACCTGGTCAAGCATTCCTGAAGCGTTGGTTGCCACTTCTCGTGACGTTGCAGACATTTGCTCGCTGGCGGCTGCAATCGTATCCGTTGCTGTAGACTGTTCCTGAACAGCGGAGTGTGCGTCATTGCTGCGGGAGATTGTGTGCTCGGCTCTGCTATCCAGTTTACCGATAACATCGTCCATGCGTTTTACGATGGCATCGAGTTCAGCCTGCTGCTGACTGATCACCAGCTCCAAGGAGCCAATATCATCGACCCTGCCGGTAAAGATATGCTCGGCGACGGTGTCATTGATAACCGTTCGGGCTCTGTTAACGCATTGCCTTAGCTTCTGGGTGAGCGCAAGAATCGCAAAGGCGCCGATCAGAACGGCGGCAAGCAAGATCCCAAGCCCGGCTGACAAAGACGCTGCAAACATTTGTCCTGTGCAGGCAGCGGCCAGCACAAGGGTCATTGCCACGATCAGTTTCGTGTGAAGTGAGACGCCCCGCCGAAGGCTGGCTGCCTCTACTGGGCCTTTGTTTGGCTGATGTTTTCTCAGGCTGGCGTAGAGTTTCTCTGCACGGGCTTCCGCTTTTGGATCTAGCTGTGAGCGGATCGATTGTAACTCGATTAACTCCCCGTTTTTTCCTGTGACCGGGATGGCATAAGCCCTCACCCAGTAATGATCGCCGTTTTTGCAGCGATTTTTTACGGCACCCAGCCAGGTTTCACCTGATTTCAGCCTGCGCCACATCTCTTCATAGGCTGCTCTTGGCATATCCGGGTGGCGGATGATGTTGTGGGGCTGGCCGATGAGTTCTTCCCGGGAGAAACCACTGATTTCAACGAACTCATCGTTTATATGGGTAATCTGTCCCTTGGGGTTAGTTGTTGACAGAATGTTGGCGCCCTTGCTGACAGGCACACTTCTATTAGTAACTGGATGGTTCGCTCTCACGGACGGATCTCTTGTGAAACAGTACGATTAATAAATCTTCGCTAGCTATACGGGAGTCATTATGGCGTAGATTGCTTCGGGTGCTGTTTTAAGAGGTGGGCAGAACGAATGTTATCAGCTGGTCCAAATTTAATGTAGACAATTGTTTTTAAAGACTAAAATAACCTTGCTTTCTTAAAGGGATTGGTCGAGTTTTAGTATTCATTGCAGAAATCGGATAGGGCTGGTGCATTTTTTGCAAAATATGGACAAGCGTCTTGCGGGGTGCATGAATTGGCTCAAGGCAGATTGCTTTCGCAAGGGTAGAATTAACGTAAAAGGGAGGGAATCGAAGTAGAGTGCGAGACGAAGAAACGCAAACCGATTGAGTCTGGTAGCACTGACTTTCAAATTTGGTTTTGAGAGTAATTTGGCCAACTTCCTGAGGAAGGAAGTGGTGCCGAGGAGAGGACTTGAACCTCCACGGGGTTGCCCCCACTAGCACCTGAAGCTAGCGTGTCTACCAATTTCACCACCTCGGCAGGTGATTTGCAGTTCTGCGTTTAGTTCGTTGAAAACTTGGCAGTTCTGCCGCAGTTGAGGTGTTGCCCCTCAACCGATGGCGCGTACTTTAATAATTCCGGAAAACAGTGTCAAACGTTTTTTATCAAAAACCTTGAGTGGTATTTGTGCCTATATTCTTTGTGTGGTTAGGCACTTCCTTTATACCGGCGTTATACTCGGGATCAAATTCAATTCAGACACACCGCATTACGGTACCAGGACAAGGACACGAATGGCTTCGAGCAAAAAGACAGACAGAGATCCGCACGCAGGTCGTGAAGCAGAAAAATACGACAATCCGATCCAGAGCAGGGAGTTCATCCTCGAGCACCTCAAGGAGCGTGGTGCCCCGGCGACACATGAGACGCTTTGCGAAGAGCTCGGACAGAATTCCCCGGAGGGTATCGAGGCTCTGCGTCGGCGTCTCATTGCCATGTGTCGAGACGGACAGCTGATCTGCAACCGCCGTGGGGCCTACCTTCCGATTGAAGAGGCAGAACTGGTTGTCGGCAGGGTGGTTGGCCACAAGGATGGTTTCGGTTTCCTGATCCCTGACGACGGTGGCAGTGACCTGTTCCTCACCGCCCGGCAGATGCGCCAGGTGTTTCATGGTGATCGGGTGGCCGCGCGGGTTGATCGTGTCGATGATCGCGGCCGGCGCGAAGGCGTGATCGTTGAAGTTCTGGAATACCGGACCAGCCAGACGGTGGGACGCTTTTTCCAGGAAAGCGGCATCAGCTTCGTTGTTCCGGAAAACGCGCGGATCAACCACGAAGTACTGATTCCCCAGGAAAATTGCGGCAATGCCCGTCACGGCCAGTACGTTGTGGTGGACATAGTTCGCCAGCCCACTGTGCGCACCCAGCCATTGGGCAAGGTCGTTGAGGTCCTTGGCGAACACATGGCACCGGGGATGGAAATCGACGTTGCCATCCGTTCCTACGACATTCCCCATAGCTGGCCGCCCGCTGTCGGTGAGCAGACGGCGGAAATTCCGGAAGAGGTCACAGACAAAGACAAGGCCAACCGGAAGGATATCCGCAATCTCAGGCTGGTAACCATCGACGATGAAACGGCCCGTGATTTCGATGATGCCGTGTACTGCGAGCCAAGGCCCCGTGGCGGTTATCGCCTGCTGGTCGCGATTGCCGACGTTTCCCACTATGTCCGGCCGGGTACACCACTGGATGAAGAGGCGGTAAACCGCAGTACGTCGGTTTATTTCCCGGATCACGTTGTGCCAATGCTGCCGGAAAAGCTGTCCAATGGCCTTTGCTCGCTGAACCCCGGGGTTGATCGCCTCTGCATGGTGGCTGATATGACCATCAGCGCCGCGGGTAACATCAGCAGCTACAGCTTCTATCAGGCAGTCATGTTCAGTCATGCGCGGCTTACCTACAACAAGGTAAGCACCATGCTGGAGCATCCGGACACCGAGCAGGGTTACAAGCTGTGTGAGCAATACGCCAATGTACTCCCGCAGTTGCACAATCTGTACGGGCTCTATCAGTTGCTGCGCAAGGCCCGTACCGAACGTGGCGCGATCGATTTCGAAACCACCGAAACCAAGATTGTGTTTGACGCGGACCGGAAGATAGAAGAAATCGTGCCGGTGCAGCGCAACGACGCCCACAAGATCATCGAGGAATGCATGCTGTGCGCGAACGTTGCGACAGCGCGATTCCTGAAAAAACACAAACTCCCGGCACTCTACCGGGTGCATGACGGCCCTTCAGAGGAGCGGCTCAATGCGGTCCGGCTGTTCCTCGGTGAGCTGGGTCTGCAATTGGGTGGTGGTGATAACCCCACGTCTGCGGACTACCAGGAGCTGCTGAACAGTATCAAGGATCGCTCGGATGCCAATGTGATCCAGACGGTTATGCTGCGTTCACTCAGCCAGGCCGTCTACAGCCCGGAAGAGGGCGGGCATTTTGGTCTTGGCTATGCGGGTTATGCTCACTTCACGTCGCCGATCCGACGTTACCCGGATCTGATTAATCACCGGGCAATCAAATCGGTGATTCACGGGGGGCAGCCCTCCAAAGACGTGGTTCCGCCTCCGAAGCCGGATCCCGAGCTTGCGGAGTATCCCTACGATTTGGCCCGGATGGAGCAGCTGGGTGAGCATACCTCGATGGCAGAGCGCCGTGCCGACGATGCCACCCGGGATGTTATGGCCTGGCTGAAGTGCGAGTACCTGAGTGATCATGTCGGTGAGGACTATGATGGCGTGATCGCTTCGGTGGTGCCCTTCGGCTTCTTTGTTGAGCTTTCGGGAGTCTACATAGAGGGATTGGTGCACGTGTCCACGCTGAGCGGCGACTTCTTTCACCATGATTCCGCCAAGCATCGTCTTATTGGCGAGCGCACGGCAATGAGTTTCCGGCTTGGTGATGAGGTCCGGGTGAAGGTCGTTCGGGTCGGCATGGAAGACCGGAAGATAGATCTGGAGTTGATCAGCGAGCCGGTCCACCGGCAGGCAGATCGCGACGCTCTCAAGGTCCCTGATAAGGGGGAGCGAGGAAAAGGGGAGCGAGGAAAGGGAAAGCGTGGCCCCGGCAAAGGCGGTAAGCCCTCCGGCAGAGCCAAGCCTGGCCAGAAAGGCGCGTCACCCGGCGAGTCTGGCCCGAAGCGCCCGAGAAAACGCCCGGCTTCGCAGAAGAAAGCAGCGGCCCCCGAGGCCTTTGATGACGATGAAACACCTTCTGCCAGGGACGAACTGGTGGCCCGGGCTGCGAAGCTTGCGCTGAAGAAAGGCAAGAAGGGCAGTGGCACCGGCAAAGACGATAAAAAAGCCAAGCCGCGGAAATCCGGCAAATAAAGGAAGTGTAAACAGTGTCCGGAGAATTTGTGTTTGGCTGGCACGCGGTTGAGGCTGTCCTCAAGCGCGAGCCCGAAAGGTTGCAACAGGTCTGGATCCAGACCGGCAGGCAGGATAAACGGGTCAAGGGCATTACCGATGCCCTGGATAACCTGGGTGTGCGTTGGAAAGTTGTGCACCGCAAGGAGCTCGACGAGCGGGTTGCGGGGGTGCATCAGGGAATTGTCGCAGCCGTCAGTGAGAGCCGGGAGTGGACGGAAGACGATCTGCTGGCGCAGCTGGCGGGCGGTGACAAGCCGCCGTTTCTGCTTGTACTGGATGGCGTGACCGATCCCCATAATCTTGGCGCCTGCATGCGCACCGCAGACGCCGTGGGGATCCAGGCGGTCATTGTTCCCAAGGACAAGTCCGCTTCGCTGACGCCGGTTGCCCGCAAGGTTGCCTGTGGTGCTGCCGAGACGGTGCCCTTTGTGCGGGTCACCAATCTCGCCCGCTTTCTGCGTAGTTTGCAGGATCAGGGGGTCTGGCTAATCGGCACTGCCGGTGAGGCGAATGCAACGCTCTATCAGGCCGATTTCAAGGGTCCGGTGGCTCTGGTGATGGGGGCTGAAGGCAAGGGCATGCGCCGGCTGACCCGGGAACATTGCGATCAACTGATCAACATTCCCATGCTGGGCCATGTCGACAGCCTCAACGTGTCCGTGGCTACGGGTGTTTGCCTATACGAAGCACTGCGTCAGCGGCTTGGTTAACCCTTGCACACGATGCCTTACCCGCCTAGAATACGTGACCCCTTTTCCAAGGGGTGGTTTTGTATTGCCCGAATCCGGGCAATCCGGAGCCAAGCTTTTGATCAAGCCTTTCTTGTAAAGCCTTATTGATAAAGCAAAAAGAAACGGCAGCATATGCTGTCAACTCCTTGCTTTCACGTTTGTCGGTCGCGGATTGTTTAGTCAGGCTGATAAAAAGGAAGCTGTTCAAACCGTAGGGAGAACTCATGCGTCACTACGAAATCGTTTTTATGGTACATCCGGATCAGAGCGAGCAAGTGCCCGCGATGATCGAGCGTTATACCGGCGTCATCACTGAAGATGGCGGCAAGGTACATCGCCTGGAAGATTGGGGCCGTCGTCATCTGGCTTACCCGATCAACAAGATTCACAAGGCTCACTACGTCCTGATGAACGTTGAATGTTCACAGGCCGCGATGGACGAGCTGACTCACAACTTCCGTTTCAACGATGCGATCATCCGCGACATGATCCTGCGCCGCGATGGTGCGGATACAGACCTGTCCCCGATGAAAGCTTCCGAGTCCCGTGAAGACCGTCGTGGCGGCGATGATCGCCCGCGTCGTTCAGCCGAATCTGACGAGCCACGTCAGCGCGCTGAAACCCAGGACGAAGAAGAGTAATTAACCGGAGTTGAGGAGTTAGATTATGGCTCGTTTTTTCAGACGTCGTAAGTTCTGCCGCTTCACGGCAGAGGGTGTTAAGGAGATCGATTACAAGGATCTGGACACCCTGAAAGGCTACATCACTGAAACCGGCAAAATCGTGCCCAGCCGCATCACCGGCACCAAAGCACGTTATCAGCGTCAGCTGGCTACCGCTATCAAGCGTGCCCGCTACCTGGCACTGCTGCCGTACTCGGACAGCCACGATAACTAAGTAACAGAAACACAGGACTTGGGACCATGCGTGCACTTGCACAGTATGTAATGCGCGGTCCCCTCCAGGCCGGCGGGGTAGCAGCAGTCACGACTGCCGTACCCTTGTTGTTCTGGATTGGCGCAGCCGTTGTCGGCCTGGTTATTCTCAGGCTTGGCATCAGTCAGGGGCTCAATGTCGGGCTCTGGGCATTACTTCCGGCGCTTGGCTGGAGCATTTTCGGGCAGGACCCGACTGCTCTGGCGGTGTTGCTACAGGTTATGCTCATGGCATCGCTGATCAGAACCACGCTGTCCTGGGAGAAAGCCCTGCTTGCGGGGAGTTTCCTTGCAATTGTCACAGGCCTGATGTTGCCTGTGATCTACCCGGGGCTGCTGGATGATCTGGTCCAGGCCGGGGTGAGTTTTTACCAACAGTACAATGCCGAAATTGCGAAGAGTCTCGGCGATGACCTCGATAAGGTGATCCGGGACACGATGAACGCGAGCATGGCAGGCACCTACCTGGCAACGGGTGTGGGCATGACCATGCTGGCGCGGTCCTGGCAGGCGGGGCTTTATAACCCCGGCGGATTCCGCAAGGAATTCCATGGCCTGAGGCTGTCACCGGTGATAGCGGTGTTGTGCGCGGTAACCATGGTGGTTGGCCCGTTTCTGGGGCTGAACTCCATGCTGTTGGCCTGGGCTGCGGGAACACCGCTGTTCCTGGCCAGTCTGGCGCTGGTTCACGGTGTTGTTGGTTTGAAAAAGCTCAGTGGGAACTGGTTGGCGATGTTTTACGTAGCGCTGATTCTTTTGGGCCCAAGTCTGATGATTCTGTTAGTGGTTCTGGCTTTTGTGGATAGCTGGCTGGATATCCGGAGGCGTATAAGCCCTGCCGGGCCGGCTGAATAAAGCACGAAGAGGTTAACGAGATGGAAGTTATTCTGCTCGAGAAAGTTGCAAACCTTGGCTCCCTGGGTGACAAGGTAAAGGTTAAGGCCGGTTACGGTCGTAATTTCCTGCTTCCTTACGGCAAGGCTGTACCTGCCACTGAAGCAAACCTGAAGGCGTTCGAAGAGCGTCGCGCCGAGCTTGAGAAAGCGGCTGCTGAAAAGCAGGCTGCTGCCCAGGCCCGCGCCGAGGCCCTCGAGGGTGCCGCTTTCACCATCAGCTCCAAGGCCGGTGAAGAAGGCAAGCTGTTCGGTTCTATCGGTGTGCGCGACATTGCTGACGCGATCACTGCCGCTGGTACCGAAGTCGAGAAGAGCGAAGTTCGTCTGCCGGAAGGCCCGATCCGGGTGACTGGCGAGTACGAGATCGAGCTGCAGCTGCACTCAGACGTTGAAGTAACCATCAAGCTGGCGGTAGTTGCCGGGTAAGTCGTTTTCCTGGAAAACGGCGTCGGGGTTTCCCCGGCTCTGGTAACACGCTGGTGGTCGGCGCCGCCTCTCCGGAGGCGGGGCGCTGGCCAGCCCAACAGGCCCGAACCGCATCTCGCGGCTTTCGGGCCTGTTGCTTTCTGGTATGCTGTTAAGTCCCGGTAACCCTCTCCCATTGCTGCGGCAGGTCGCTTAAACTGTCGTGGTTGTGATGTCCAACTGAAGATGTGTTCATGGCCAAGCCCAATCTGAAGCCCGCGAGTACCGATCTCGAAACCAGCCGTATCAAGGTGCCTCCGCATTCTGTGGAAGCAGAGCAGGCAGTATTGGGCGGCCTGATGCTCGATAACCGTCGGTTCGACGAGATCTCCGAAGTCATTTCCGCCGCTGATTTCTACCGGCAGGACCACCGCCTGATTTTTGGCGCCGTGGAGCGTCTTGCCAGTGAGAGTGAGCCACTGGATGTGGTGACCCTGGCCGAATTCCTGGAACGGGCTGGTGATATTGAAGATGCCGGTGGCCTGTCCTATCTGGCTGAACTGGCCGAGAAGACCCCGGGTGCCGCAAACATTCGTGCCTATGCCGATATCGTCCGTGAACGGTCCATTCTGCGACAGCTGGTGGAGGTGTCCGGCAAGATTTCCGACTCGGCCTTCAACCCGCTCGGCCGGAACAGTAATGAAATTCTCGACGAAGCCGAGCGGAGTGTATTCCAGATTGCCGAAGCGCGGGTCAAGGAAGGTTCCGGTCCCCAGGCCATTAACCCCATTCTCGCCAAGACCCTGAGCCGGATCGAGGAACTGTTTGAATCCGGAGAGCAGACCACGG
>CAZFQI010000070.1:0-17052 GCA_964520755.1 uncultured Marinobacter sp.
TAGCTCTCGGACAGGTAAACCGAACCCGGGCGTTTGGCCATGGCGGCGGCCAGTCGGCGCCAGAACTCGGTGATGGTTTCCAGTGAAAAGTAGCTGGTCAGGCCTTCGGTGATGATGATCACGGGGTCGGAATTCTCGAATACCCGGTCGATCACCTTTTCCAGTTGGTATTCGCCGTGGTCGGCGAGGATATCAATCGGTGTGACCTGGTGGTGGTCGCCCAGTCGGCCCGTGGTCATCAGGCGGAGGGCCTTGCGGGCGGCCATGTCGGGCAGGTCGGCTTCGACCATGTGGAGCAGGGGGTGCTTCTGGCGTAAGCGAATCCCCCGGGGTGACATGCCGCAGGCGATTTCCAGCACCTGGGTGATGCCTTTGTCCCGAATAGCCTGGTCAATAAGGTGATCAATGATCAGATGGCGCTGCAGGAGGAAGGTGCGGATGTTGCCGCCGATGGCCGCTTTACTGGCGGCCTCGAAGGGGGTCATCAGCCGGTAAAGCCAGCGGCCTTTATCTGTCGCCAGAGTGTCGTCAGACAGACCGTACCGGTGCCAGACGGCACCGGTATAGAGGGCAGTGAAACTGATGCCGGAGCTGTCAGTCGGCTTTCTGCTCATAAACGGCCTTGCCCCATGCCTCGCGGCTGCCTGGGAGTATCAGGTTCAGGATGATGGCCGCCACCGCGCACAACGCGATGCCTTCCAGGTTGCCCAGAACCATACCGCCAATACCGAACACCAGGGTGACACCCACGATTACCAGGTTGCGAGACTGTGACAGATCCACCTGGTGGCGGATCAGTGTGTTTAGGCCGACCACGGCAATGGAGCCGAACAGCAGGCACAGGATGCCGCCCATGACGGGTACCGGGATGGTCTGCAGTGCCGCGCCGAACTTGCCAACGAAGGCCAGTACGATGGCGACACAGGCGGCCCACCACATGACCTTCGGATTGAAGTTCTTGGTCAGCATCACGGCGCCAGTAACTTCCGAGTAGGTGGTGTTGGGCGGTCCACCGAGCATGGAGGCGGCGCTGGTGGCCAGGCCGTCGCCCAGCAGAGTGCGGTGCAGTCCCGGCTTTTCCAGGTAGTTCTTGCGGGTCACGTTGCCGATTGCCAGTACGTCGCCGATGTGCTCGATGGCCGGGGCAATGGCGACCGGAATCATGAACAATACCGCGCCCCAGCTGAACGCCGGCGCAACGAAGTTGGGGACAGCAAACCAGGCAGCTTCCTGGATTGGCGTGGTATCCACGATGCCGGCAAAAGCGGACAGGATATAGCCGGTGATCACGCCGAACATGATCGGAATCAGCCGGAAAATGCCCTTGGACCAGACCGACATAATGATGGTCACGCCCAGAGAGATCATGGCGATCCAGATGGCGGTGTCGTAGGGAATCAGCTGGGTGGCGCCGTCACCGGTGCGACCCGAGGCCATGTGAACGGCAACAGGCGCCAGTCCAAGGCCGATGGTCATGATCACCGGGCCGATGACCACGGGCGGCAGCAGGCGACGGACAAAGCCGGTGCCACGCAGGCGCACCAGTCCACTCAAGAGAATATAGAGAATACCCGCGGCCATCAGGCCGCCGAGGGTTTCTTCCATGCCAAACCGGCCTTTGGAGGCAATTACCGGGGCGATAAAGGCGAAGGACGAGGCCAGGAAGATCGGGATCTGGCCGCCGGTGACTATGTGGAAGATCAGGGTGCCCAGGCCGGCGGTAAACAGCGCTACGTTGGGATCCAGGCCGGTAATCAGGGGCATCAGAACCAGTGCGCCGAAGGCCACCAGTAGCATCTGGGAGCCGGCAATGGCCTGTTTCCAGACCGGGTCGTTGGTATGGTCCTGCATTCTTAAACGTCCTTCTGCTTGGTGCCGAAGATCTTGTCGCCGGCATCGCCGAGACCCGGAAGGATGTAGCCTTTGTCGTTGAGGCGCTCATCAACGGAAGCGGTGTAGATGGACACGTCCGGATGTTTCTCAAGCACCTTTTCGACACCCTCAGGCGCTGCGACCAGAACCAGGGCCCGGATCTCGGTGCTGCCGGCCTTCTTGAGCAGGTCGATGGTGGAGATCATGGAGCCGCCGGTGGCGAGCATCGGGTCGACAATCATGGCCATGCGCTGGTCCAGTTCTCCCACCAGTTTTTCCAGGTAGGTGCTGGCCTCCAGCGTTTCCTCGTTACGGATCTGGCCGACAACGCTCACCCGGGCTACCGGGATCAGGCTGAGCACACCATCAAGCATGCCAAGACCGGCTCGCAGGATCGGAACGATGGTGACTTTCTTGCCGTGAATCTGTTCCACGTTCACCGGTCCGGCCCAGCCTTCGATGGTCTTTTCCTGCAGATTGAAGTCCTTGGTGGCCTCGTAGGTCAGAAGTGCACCAACTTCCTGTGCCAGCTCCCGGAAATTCTTGGTGCTGATATCCGCACGGCGCATGATGCCGAGCTTGTGGCGGATCAGAGGGTGTTTTACCTCGTGGATTGGCATGGGGTCACCTGTGTGTCTGGTTGGAGTTTTAGCGTCGCGATCAAATGGCGCAAGGATACCGCATCTGGCAAGGGGAGTCAGGCCGCAAAGTGCCGGTTCAGGGAAATCCACTAAGGGCTGGTACGGATCTTGCGATAACTCTTCCAAACGACGCCCCGGTGTCAGATTTTCGACCTTTAAAACGCCTGCAGGCACGGCCAATCGGAGAAGTATCCGGCATGGACAGAGCTTTAGTCCTCAATAACGTCAAAACCCTGACGCGGGGCAATCTGGGCATTCCCATCATGCTGATGGGTTTGCTGGGCATGATGATCCTGCCCATGCCCGCGTTCCTGCTGGACGTGTTCTTTACCTTCAACATCACTCTGTCGATCGTCATTCTGTTGGTGTGTGTTTACGCTCTCCGGCCCATGGAGTTCGCCTCTTTCCCGACGGTTCTGCTGGTAGCCACGCTGTTGCGTCTTGCTCTGAACGTAGCGTCCACCCGGATTGTTCTGCTGAATGGCCACGAGGGTGGTGACGCCGCGGGTAAGGTCATTGAATCCTTCGGTGCGGTGCTGATCGGCGGCAACTACGCTGTGGGCCTGGTGGTGTTTGCGATCCTGATGATCATCAATTTCCTGGTGGTCACGAAGGGTGCCGGCCGGGTGTCCGAGGTGAGTGCGCGCTTTACCCTGGATGCCATGCCCGGCAAACAGATGGCCATTGATGCGGATCTCAACGCCGGTCTGATCAATCAGGACGAAGCCAAGCATCGTCGTTCCGAGATTGCCCAGGAAGCGGATTTTTACGGTTCCATGGACGGTGCCTCCAAGTTTGTGAAAGGCGATGCCATCGCAGGCCTGCTGATTCTTGCCATCAACATCATCGGCGGGATTGCCATCGGTATGCTTCAGCACGATCTGGATTTCGGGCTGGCCATGGAGCGCTATGCGCTGCTGACCATTGGTGACGGCCTGGTGGCACAGATTCCCTCGCTGCTGCTGTCCACGTCCGCAGCGATCATGGTTACCAGGGTAACCTCCAGCCAGGACATGGGTGGGCAGATCCTTCAACAAATGTTTAGTGCCCCTAAGGCCCTGTCTATTGCAGCCACTATCCTGATTATCCTCGGTCTGATTCCGGGCATGCCCCATGTGGCCTTCCTGGGTCTGGGTACCCTGGCGGGTGGTGCTGCCTGGTATATCTGGAAGCATCAGCGCCAGACGATCGAGGAAGAAGGTGCTTTCCCGGCGCGCGGTGGCGGTAGCGCAGCGCCGAGGCCGGCGGGTCGGGATCTGCCTCCGGGCGGTGACGTCGGTGGCGACCAGGGCCGTCAACTGCCGGCACCCGGAGAGACCAAGGAGCTGGGTTGGGACGACGTGTCCACCGTGGATATCGTCGGTCTGGAAGTCGGTTACCGGCTGATTCCACTGGTGGACAAATCCCAGGGTGGCCAGTTGCTGAGTCGCATCAAGGGTGTTCGTAAAAAGCTGTCCCAGGATCTGGGCTTCCTGATGCCCTCGGTCCATATTCGCGACAACCTGGACCTGATGCCCAACGTCTACCGCATCACCCTGATGGGCGTGACCATTGCCGAGGCGGAAATTCATCCGGACCGCGAGCTGGCCATCGATCCTGGCCAGGTGTTCGGCAAAGTGGAGGGGATTGAAGGCAAGGATCCGGCGTTCGGTCTGGATGCCAGCTGGATTGAGCCGGACAAGAAAGACCAGGCCCAGACCCTGGGGTATACCGTGGTTGATGCCAGTACGGTGGTCGCCACCCACCTGAACCAGGTATTGCAGAAGCACGCCCATGAACTGCTGGGTCACGAAGAGGTCCAGAAGTGGCTGGATCAACTGGAAAAGATTTCTCCGAAGCTGGCCGAGGAGCTGGTGCCCACCACCGTATCCATCAGCCTGCTGTTGAAGGTCCTGCAGAACCTTCTGAAGGAGGAAGTGCCGATCCGGGATATGCGGTCCATTGCCGAGGCCATCGTGAACGTGCATCCCAAGAGTCAGGATCCGAAACTGTTGACCACCGTCGCCCGGCAGTCCCTGCGCCGGATGATTGTCCAGAGCATCTGCGGCAACGAATCGGAGATACCGGTAATCACCCTGGATCCGGATCTGGAACAGTTATTGCTAAAGTCTGTTCAACAGAGTCAACAATCCGGCGGTCAGGAGGACATTGGTCTGGTTCTGGAGCCGAATATGGTTGAAAAGCTCCAGCGCTCCCTGCAGGAGAGTGTTCAGCGCCAGGAGATGCTCGGCAAACCGGCGATTCTGCTGGTGTCCGGGCCCCTGAGGCCGGTGCTGGCGAAGTTTGCGAGTTATGGGGTAGAGCGCCTGCATGTGCTCTCGTACCAGGAAATTCCGGATAACAAACAGATTACGATCGTGGCGTCCGTTGGCCAGTAACGGCGCGGATGACAGAGCGGACAGCGCCGGCACGGCGTTGCCGGTGGAGGAAGAGGCATCATGAAAGTAAAACGGTTTTTTGCTCAGACCATGGCAGAGGCGCTGAAACAGGTCAGTGAACAGATGGGGCCGGATGCCGTGATTCTTTCCAACCGTCGGGTCGATGGCGGTGTCGAAATTGTGACGGCGCTGGACTATGACGAAAACATGGCGCGCCAGCGCCTGGGCAATCAGGCTGAGGAGGCGACCAACGGTTCCCGACTTGCCGAAATGCAGGCCGACCAGCACCGCCGACTTGAGGATGAGCTGGGCCGGTCCCGGGATCGCATTCGGGAGGTCCGGGAAAAACGGGCGTCACAGGGCGCAGGCTATGCCGGAACCTCGTTTGCAGCGGTGCAGGAATCGTTGGGTGCGGGTTTTGATGAGCCTGAGCCGGTGCCCCACGCGCCGAGGGAGGCCTATTCCGATGAGCTGGCGCAGATGCGAGCCGAGATTAGCTCCTTGCGGGACATGATGCAGGGCCGCCGGCCGGAATCGGAGCCGGAGGTTTCGGCAACTACCGCGGTTCAACAGAGGCTGGCCGAGCGCCTGCAGGAATTTGGCCTGGGCAGTGAACTGGCGGGCTCTATTTCCCGTCGCCACAAGGCCGGGCGTCTCGAGGATGGCTGGAAGCAGTCCCTCAAGATGTTATGCACTGGTGTTCGGACCTCCCGTATGGAGTGGTTGGATGAGGGTGGCGCCTACGCGCTCGTCGGTCCCACCGGTTCCGGGAAGACCACCACCATTGGCAAGTTGGCGGCGCGCTACGTTCTGAAGCACGGTTCCGACTCGGTGGCACTGGTGACCACCGACCGGTACCGAGTGGCAGCTCATGAGCAGCTATTTGTTTTCGGACGCATCCTGAATGTGCCCGTTCGTGTGGTAGACGAGAGCCACAGTCTCGACGATATTCTGGACGAGCTGTCAGACCGTCACCTGGTACTGATCGATACCGCCGGGCTGACCAGCGCGGACAAAGGCTACCAGGAACAGCTGGCTGAACTGGCGCGAAGCCATCACAATGTCAAAACGCATCTGGTAGTCTCGGCAACGAGTCAGCCGCGCATCATGAAATCCGTCTGGCATTGCTATAAGATGGCAAATCTTGCGGGCTGTGTGATGACCAAGATTGATGAAGCCCTCACACTGGGTGAATCTCTCGGCTTTGTGATGGAAACCGGTCTGCCGGTGGCCTATTACACCGATGGCCAGAAGATTCCAGAAGACCTGCACCATGCGGAAGCGGTTCCGTTGGTGCGACTGGCGGTGGAGCGGCTCAAGGCGCTTCAGCAACAGCAGGCTGTCGCAGAGGGCGCCTGAGAAAGCCAGCTCGCAAAAAAAACAGCACCCGGCTAAACGTGGCGAGAGATTAAAAACAGTATGAGCAAAGCACAACCGGTACAGGTGATCGCGGTTTCCGGCGGTAAGGGTGGGGTCGGCAAGAGTAACGTGTCGGTTAACCTCGGTATTGCCCTGGCGCAGAAAGGCCGGAGAGTGGTGCTGCTCGACGCCGACCTGGGGCTGGCCAATATCGACGTATTGCTGGGCATTACTGCCAACCGTAATCTTCAGGATGTGCTGGCGGGCGACTGTGATCTCAAGGACGTTCTGGTGAATGGTCCCGGCGGCATCAAGATTGTTCCTGCCTCCTCCGGTACCCAGAGAATGACCCAGCTCAGTCCTATGGAGCATGCCGGGTTGATTAACGCGTTCAGTGAACTCGGGGATCAGATTGATGTCCTGATCGTGGATACCGCCGCCGGTATCTCGGAATCGGTGGTCAGCTTTCTGAGGGCGTCCCAGGAGTTGTTGCTGGTGGTCTGTGACGAGCCCACGTCCATTACCGACTGTTACGCCCTGATCAAACTCATGAACCGTGACTACGGTACCAACCGCTTCCGTATTCTTGCCAACCAGGTACGAAACGAGCAGGAAGGCCGGCATCTGTTCGAAAAACTGACCCGGGTCACCGAGCGCTTCCTGGACGTGGCACTACAATACGTCGGGATGGTGCCTTACGATGAGGCTGTGAAGAAAGCGGTTCAGCGACAGCGTGCGGTGCTGGATGCCTATCCCAGGGCGAAAGCGTCATTAGCCATCAAGGCTCTGGCGGACAAGGTAGACAGCTGGCCGCTGCCTTCTTCTCCCCGCGGGCATCTGGAATTTTTTGTGGAGCGGCTCGTCGAAGTCTGAATCGGATCCAGTCAAACAAAAACCCGGATACATGACATTGGCGAAAAACCTCGGAATCTATAACCAGTCGGGTGCGCAAAAACCGTCACAGCTCGTTGAGCAGCATGCGCCGCTGGTCAAGAAAATTGCCCTTCACCTGATGGCCCGCCTGCCTGCTTCCGTTCAGCTGGAAGACCTGATGCAGGCCGGCATGATCGGCCTGCTTGAAGCAGCCCAGCGCTACAGTTCCACCAAGGGTGCAACCTTCGAGACCTACGCCGGCATCCGGATTCGCGGTGCCATGGTGGATGAAATCCGCAAGGGCGACTGGGTCCCCCGTTCCGTGCATCGCAACGCCCGCCGTATTTCCCAGGCCATCAAGGCTGTGGAAGACCGTCTCGGCCGTGAAGCCCAGGATCTGGAAGTGGCTGAAGAGCTGGGCATGGGGCTGTCCGAGTATCACTCCTACCTTTCCGATTCCAACAGCGGACGACTTTTTAGTCTCGATGAGCTCAATGAATCCGGAGAGCTGCCGATAGAACAGACAGAGACGCAGGATAATCCCCTTGAGGGGTTGTCCTCCGATGCCTTCAGGCGCAGCCTCGCCGAGGCCATCGAAGACCTGCCGGAGCGGGAAAAACTGGTGTTGAGTCTGTACTACCAGGAAGAACTGAACCTCAAGGAGATTGGCGCTGTGCTTGGCGTCAGCGAGAGCCGGGTGAGCCAGATTCACAGCCAGGCTGCTCTGCGCCTTCGGGGACGGCTGTCGGACTGGCGTCAGGAATCGGACAGCTGATGGCGTTCACTCTGTGTCCGCGACGAGGCAGTCTGTAGTTTTTGGTAACCGATGCTTTACAACCGAGGCAAAGGCCTGACAATAAGCGGTTAAATAGCGGCCTGCTAGACTTTGAGCGCGAAGGTCAAACGAATTCCGGGTGTCACTAACTGGAGGTCCCATTGGACAAAAATATGAAAATCCTCATTGTGGACGATTTCTCCACAATGCGACGGATCATCAAGAACCTGCTGCGTGATCTGGGCTTCACCAACACCGACGAAGCAGATGATGGCAACACAGCCCTGCCGATGCTCAAGAGCGGCAAGTACGATTTTCTGGTCACCGACTGGAACATGCCGGGCATGTCCGGTTTCGATCTGCTCAAAGCCGTTCGGGCTGATGAGAACCTGAAAACCCTGCCGGTATTGATGGTAACGGCTGAGGCCAAGCGGGATCAGATCGTTGCCGCGGCCCAGGCGGGCGTGAACGGCTATGTGGTCAAACCGTTCACCGCCGCGGTGCTCAAGGAAAAGATTGAGAAAATCTTTGAAAGAATCCAGTAACCAGAGGTCGGATGGCTCTCATGAGCGATAGCAAAAAGAACCATCGGGGCCTTGAACCGGAGGTGACGGAAAAGCTCCAGCGGCAGGCAGCAGAACTGGCAGAGAGCGTTGATGCGGGTGATTATGCCAAAGCCATGACCCTGATCAATGAACTCAGTGAGGTCAGGGATCAGAGTCTGTATCGCGAGGTAGGGCGATTGACCCGGAGCTTGCACGAAGCAATCCGGAACTTCCAGATTGACCCCCGTAACGCCGAACAGCAGGAAGCACTGTCGAAGATGACAGATGCCTCCGATCGCCTCGAATACGTCGTGCAGATGACTGGTGAAGCGGCCAACCGGACCATGGATCTGGTTGAGGAAACCATGCCCGTGGCCAATGCCCTGCGGGACGAAGCCGCTGCTTTACGCGATGAGTGGCAGCGTCTGCGTCGCCGGGAAATGCAGCCGGCCGAGTTCCGCGAGCTTTATGGCCGTATTGATCGGTTTTTCGTCAGCATGGCGACCGACGCCGACACCATGTACAGCAACCTGTCGGAAATTCTACTGGCACAGGACTATCAGGATCTGACTGGCCAGGTCATCCAGAAGGTCACCGCCCTGGTTAAAGAGGTCGAGGAGCAGATGCTCAGCCTGGTGGTGATGGCCAGCCATGTGGATCAGCTTACGGGCACGGTGCACCAGATCGAAGAAAAAGAAGAGTCTGCGGAGAAGGGCGTCGGGCCCCAGATCAAGGCCGATGAGCGTGAAGATGTAGTCTCGGGACAGGATGACGTTGACGACCTGTTGTCCAGTCTCGGTTTCTGAATAAAGAGGGTAACGCATGGCGTTTGATGCTGATGAAGAGATTTTGCAGGACTTCCTGGTAGAAGCCGGCGAGATCCTCGAAAAGCTGTCAGAGCAGTTGGTAGATCTTGAGCAACATCCTGACGACAGTGATCTGCTCAACGCCATCTTCCGTGGCTTTCACACCGTTAAGGGCGGCGCGGGCTTCCTTCAGCTTGAAGCCCTGGTGAATTGCTGCCATTCCGCCGAGAACGTTTTTGACATCCTGCGCAATCACAAGCGCAAGGTGGACTCTGAACTGATGGACGTGGTTCTGGAAGCCCTGGACAACGTCAATGCCATGTTTGAGCAGGTCCGCAATCACGAGGAGCTGACGCCGGCCCCGGACGAACTGATTGCACGCCTGGATGCCCTGGCCCAGCCGGAAGGCGAGAAGGCACCGGCCGCTGCCACTCAACCTGAGCACGGGGAGAGCGAACCGGCAGAAGACGGTGGCGACATCACCGACGACGAATTCGAACAGCTTCTGGATGCCTTGCAGGACGAGAAATCTGAGGAGACTCCCACGGCTTCAGCCGCCGGGTCCGCCGCCGGCGACCAGGAAAGCTCCGGAGACGATGAAATTACTGACGACGAATTCGAGGCGCTGCTGGACCAGCTGCACGGAAAAGGGCAGTTTGCCGGCGCGCCAGAGGGCGAAGAAGAAACCGTCAGCAAAGAGGAAAAACCGGCCGCCAAGTCAGAAGGCGGCAGCGACGACCTGATCACCGACGACGAATTCGAGAAACTGCTGGACGACCTTCACGGCAAGGGCGGAAGCCCGACAGCCGGGGGAGAGCCTTCAGCTTCCGGACAGTCTGCAGCTCCGAAAGAGCCCTCCGCTCCAAAAGAGCCGGCCAAGCCGAAAGCAGAAGCGCCAAAGCCCGAGAAGTCGAAGCCAGCGGACAAGCCGGAAACCAAAGGCGCTGCCGCACCGGCCATGCCCGCCCGCGAGCATGCGCCTGCGGCGGAAACGACGGTACGTGTCGACACCAAACGCCTTGACGACATCATGAATATGGTGGGCGAACTCGTGCTGGTGCGTAACCGCCTGCAGCGTCTGGGCGCCGAGAGTGAAGACGAGCACATGCACAAGGCGGTGTCCAATCTCGATGTGGTTACCACCGATCTCCAGTCTGCCGTGATGCAGACCCGTATGCAGCCGATCAAGAAGGTGTTTGGTCGGTTCCCCCGGGTTGTGCGTGATCTGGCCAGGAATCTCAAGAAAGAGGTCAACCTGGTGATGCATGGTGAAGACACCGACCTGGACAAGAACCTGGTCGAAGCGCTGTCCGATCCGCTGGTTCACCTGGTCCGGAATTCGGTCGATCACGGGATAGAAGCGCCGGAGGTGCGCGAGAAAGCAGGTAAACCCCGCCAGGGTACCGTTACCCTGTCTGCCGAGCAGGAAGGGGATCATATCCTGCTGTTCATCGAGGATGACGGCGCTGGGATGGATCCGGAAGTGCTGCGCCGGAAGGCGGTTGAGAAGGGAATTTACGACCAGGATGCCGCGGATCGCCTGACCAATTCCGAATGCTTCAACCTGATTTTTGCGGCCGGCTTTTCCACCAAAGACCAGATTTCGGATGTCTCCGGTCGCGGTGTCGGCATGGATGTGGTGAAAACCAAGATTGGCCAGCTCAATGGCCAGTTGAGCATCGAATCGGAACTGGGTAAGGGGTCCCGGATAGTCATCAAGGTTCCGCTGACACTGGCCATCATGCCCACCCTGATGATCATGCTCGGAGACCAGTCGTTCGCGTTGCCGCTGGTCAATGTGGTCGAGATTTTCCATCTGGACCTGACCAAGACCAACATCGTCGACGGGCGTGAGTGCATTGTGGTCAGGGAAAAGGTATTCCCGCTGTTTCATATCAAACGCTGGCTGGTTCGTGGCGGTCCTTCCCAGGAAGTGCCTGAAAACGCCCATGTGGTCATCGTGGCCATGGGGACCAAACAGGTCGGTTTTGTTGTCGACCAACTGGTGGGACAGGAAGAGGTGGTGATCAAGCCTCTCGGGCGCGCCCTTCAGGGTACGCCGGGAATGGCCGGCGCCACCATTACCGGCGACGGCCGGATTGCGCTGATTATTGATGTTCCAAGCCTGTTGCAGCACTACGGCTGAGCCGGGCCTTCAGGTGACTGTGGCCAGAGAAGGCCGGAGAACGATGGATTGGGTAGGAGAAGTGGATGACAGTTTCTGTCCTGGTCGTTGACGATTCAGGGTTTTTTCGCAAACGGCTGACGGAAATCCTGACCAGCTCCGGCCAGATCAAGGTGGTTGGTGCTGCTACCAATGGTCGGGAAGGTGTGGAGCTTGCTGAAAAACTGCGTCCGGACGTGATCACCATGGATTACGAGATGCCGGTCATGGATGGCATCTCCGCTGTGCGCGAAATCATGCGCAAGCACCCGACACCGGTGCTGATGTTCTCTTCGCTCACCTATGAAGGCGCCCGGGTGACCCTCGACGCCCTCGAGGCAGGTGCGGTCGATTTCCTGCCCAAGAATTTCGAAGAAATCGCCAGGGACAACAGCCAGCTCCAGAAAATCCTGATCGATCGGATTCTTGACGTGGCCGGCAGCCGGCCCGGAAACCGGCCCGCTGCCCCGGCCCGCTCCGAACCGTCGGCGCCCGCCTCCCGGGCTCCAGGCACAACGGCACGTCCCCGTCCGGATATCACGCCGCGCCAGCGCCCGGACACACACAGCCCCGCAGTCCCGACAGGGTCCCCAAGTGACGCCGAAGCACCGAGGCGTCATGCCCGCCGAGGCGCCGCCAAGCATTACGCGGTGGTTGGTATTGGTACTTCGACGGGCGGGCCGGTTGCCCTGCAACGAGTGTTGACTGCGTTACCCGCCACTTTCCCGGCACCCATCGTACTGGTACAGCATATGCCGGCGAGTTTCACTCCGGCTTTCGCTGAACGCCTGAACAAGCTCTGCCGGATCGAAGTCCGCCAGGCCCAGGATGGCGATGTGTTGCGGCCCGGGCTTGCTTTGTTGGCGCCCGGTGGCAAGCAGATGATGGTCGAGAATCGGGGCGGCCAGGCCAGGATCCGTATCCTGCCGGGCGACGAACGGCTCAATTACAAGCCGTGTGTGGACGTAACCTTCGGTTCCCTGGCCAGAAGTTTTCCGGGCAAGACACTGGGCCTCATTCTTACCGGCATGGGCTCGGACGGCAAAGAAGGCTGCCGGATGATGAAACAGAGTGGGTCGGACATCTGGTCTCAGGATGAAAAAACGTCGGTCATCTACGGCATGCCCATGGCGGTTGCCAAGGCTGGGCTCACAGACGACGTTCTGCCCCTGGACGAAATTGGGCCGCGCCTGGTCGAAGGTGTCTGCTGATGGATATTCTGAGTCTGCTCGGGGTCATACTGGCCTTTGCTGCCATACTCGGCGGTAATCTGCTCGAGGGCGGGGCCGTTAGCTCCCTGTTCAACGGCCCGGCAGCCATTATCGTCATTGGGGGTACCCTGGCGGCGACCATCCTGCAGACCTCCTGGCCCATGCTCAAACGGGCGTTTACCCAGGTGCGCTGGGTATTCGTTCCGCCGTTCATCAATCTGGAAGACGGTATCGGCAAGGTTATCGACTGGAGTGTCAAAGCCCGTAAGCAGGGATTGCTGGGCCTTGAAGGCTTGGCCGAGCGGGAGCCTGAACCCTTTGCCCGCAAGGGCTTGCAGCTGTTGGTGGACGGGGCCGAAACCGAGACCATCAGGGGCATCATGGAGGTGGACCTGGAGTCCCGTGAGCAGCGTGATCTGGAGTCTGCCAAAGTGTTCGAGGCCATGGGCGGTTACTCGCCGACCATCGGCATCATCGGGGCTGTCATGGGTTTGATCCAGGTAATGACGAACCTGGAGGATCCACAGTCCCTGGGTAGCGGGATCGCAACGGCCTTTGTGGCCACCATCTACGGTGTGGCCCTGGCCAACCTGCTGTTCTTCCCGGTCGCAAACAAGATGCGCGGTATCGTGCGGGAACGCACCCGATACGAGGACATGATGATCGATGGCATTATTGCCATTGCCGAGGGTGAAAACCCGAAATCCATCGAATTGCGGCTGCGGGGCTTCCTGCAGTAAGCATGCGCAGGCCAAGGTATGCGGCGCCGTAGGCGACAGGACGATGATCTTCACAACAAAGAGCGGTGGCTGATTTCCTACGCGGATTTCATCACCCTGTTGTTCGCCTTTTTTGTGGTGATGTACTCGGTATCATCGGTGAATGAAGGCAAATACAAGGTACTGTCGGAAACCCTGACCGGGGTTTTCAACGCTCCCCAGAGGTCTTTCCAGCCCATTGAGATTGGCGATCAGCCCCAGAGATCACTGAACGCGCCCGCCGATAATGTGATACCTCCGGCAGTGACCGAAGCCCCCCGTAATCCGGAGATGGACGCCCAGGCCCGGACCGAAGCGCTCCGAGCCATGGCCGACCAGCTGTCGATGGAATTCGACGAGCTGATCAACCAGGGGGTGGTTTCACTGGAGACCAGCGACGAGTGGCTGGAGTTGAATCTGCCCAACAGTCTGTTGTTTGGCAGCGGCGACGCCGAGCCTCATTACGACGCGTTTGATGTTGTCGAGAAAATCGCCACGGTGCTGAATAACCGGGACAACGCGGTCAAAGTGGAGGGCTTTACCGATAACCAGCCGATCAGTAGCTCCCGTTTCCCGTCAAACTGGGAATTGTCTGCTGCCCGGGCGTCGTCGATGGTACGGATGTTGGTGATGGAGGGCATTGAACCTGAGCGTCTCGCAGCCGTTGGTTATGGTCAGTATCAGCCGGTTGCCCGGAATGACACCGAAGAGGGGCGGCGCAGAAACCGGCGGGTTGTTTTGCTGATTTCACGTGACGCCAGTATTCGCGGCGCCATGCGCTGAACGGATCGTCGGCAGATGCGTATAGAGCCATTGGCACGGTTCCTGTATTAATCCCCGGTAACAAAAGGCGCCGGCAAGAGCTTGCCGGAATTCCCCTGTGCAATTCGTTCAAGTTGCCCCGGGAATGGCCGATAACCGGGACGGTGGCCACTGGTGATTGCCGGCCACACCGAAGTGTTCTCTGGAGAATCGAAGCGTGCGAATCTGGGCAGTAGCCAATCAAAAAGGTGGTGTCGGTAAAACCACGAGTGTTGTCGCGCTGGGCGGCTTGCTTGCCGAGCGTGGCAAACGCGTTCTCGTTGTGGATCTGGACCCCCACGGCTCGCTTACCAGTTGGTTCGGGTACGATCCGGACACCATTGCCCACAGCGTCTTTGATCTGTTTCAGCATCAGGGCAAGGTGCCCGAGGGGCTGCCCGCCCAGCTGATTACCGAAACCAGTTGCAAGGGGCTGTCCCTGCTGCCAGCCAGTGCGGCGCTGGCCACACTTGAGCGCCGGATGATTGGCGTTGAAGGCATGGGGCTGATCATCTCAAGGGCTCTGACCCAGCTCTGGGATGACTTCGATTATGTCCTCCTGGATAACACCCCCTCGCTTGGGGTCCTGATGGTGAACGCCCTGGCGGCGGCACAGCACCTGATTATTCCCGTACAAACCGAGTTCCTGGCCATCAAGGGCCTGGAGCGCATGCTGCATACCCTCAAGATGATCATGCGTTCCCAGAAGAACGAGCTGTCTTACACCATTGTGCCCACCTTGTACGACCGGCGTACCCAGGCATCGGTGAAGAGCCTTAACCTGCTGCGAAAAACTTATCGTGAGTCCCTGTGGCAGTTTGCCATTCCGGTAGACACCAAGTTCCGGGATGCCAGCCAGGGCGGTATAACCCCCTCGGCACTGGATGCCGAAACCCATGGTGTCCGGGCATACAGCCATCTGCTGGATGATCTAATGTCCCGGGTGGGTATGGTGAAGGAGCGTCAGCATGGCTGACGATAAATTGACAAGGCTGGCGGACCCGGAAACGGCCATTGCCAGCTATCTCGACGAACTGCTCCATACCGCGACGGATACTGCGCGCCGGGACGAAATTGCCGCGCCCGAAACAGTGAAGCCGGCACCTCAGGAACCCAGGGTAGCAACCCGACCAAGTCCGGCCCAGTTAACAACCGTCGAAAAACCGGCGGCAAGGCCCGAACCACCCAGACCGGTCCCGGAGAAGCCTGCAGAGCCAGCCCGCCCAGTGGTGCATCAGGCCCCGGAAGCGCCTGCGCCCAAGCAAAAAGTGGAGGTCCGGCCGCAGCCGGAGCCCGAACCGGCTGCGCCACCGTCCCGACCGGAGTGGTCAGAGCAGCCTTTCGAATGTCTTATATTCACAGTTGCGGGGCTGCAGCTCGCGGTGCCACTGATTCTTCTCGGTGCCATCCATCGTGTTGAGGAAGAGATTCGGCCTATCCCGGGCAGTCCCCGCTGGTACATGGGTATTCGTCCGGACCGGGACCATAACCTGCGAGTAGTGGATACCGCCGAATGGATCATGGCAGGACGGGTGCCGCCAGATGCCCGTGACAACTACCGGTTCGTGATTCGGCTTGATAACAGCGACTGGGGACTGGCCTGTGATGACGTGGCGCAGTCCTTTACGCTCCGGCCGGACGAAGTTCGATGGCGGACTGCCCGCAGTAAGCGTCCCTGGCTGGCCGGGACGGTGATTGACCAGATGTGCGCGCTGATAGACGTGCGTACCATGGCAGACTTGCTGGTGCGGGCGGAAAGAGAGCACCATCTGGACCTGAGCTGACACAAACAACGGTTACTGAATGAAACCGAGCCGTGCTGGCACGGTTTGTGCCCTTAACTATAGTATTGGGCACTGATGATATTTTTTTGACGATCAGGTTGCCCGCCGGGCAGCCCAAGAGGAGAAACATCGCTATGGCATCCCCGAGCGGACAAACCAATCAGGCCCAGGACGATCAGGTACTGCAGTACGTTACCTTCCGGCTGGATGATGAGACCTACGGTCTGAATGTCATGCAGATCCAGGAAGTGCTGAGATACACGGAGATTGCTCCGGTTCCGGGGGCCCCGGATTATGTGCTCGGCATCATCAACCTTCGGGGTAACGTGGTTACGGTCATCGACACCCGCCGGCGCTTTGGCCTGGCGGATGCAGAAGTAACCGACGCCACCCGGATTGTGGTAATGGAATCCGCCAACCAGGTCATGGGCATTCTGGTGGATTCCGTGGCCGAGGTGGTGTACCTGAAAGCCAGCGAAATTGAGACCGCACCGAACGTGGGTAACGAGGAAAGTGCCAAGTTTATCCAGGGCGTGTGCAACAAGGATGGCGAACTGATCATTCTGGTCGAGTTCGACAAGATGCTGTCAGACCACGAGTGGGCTGAAATCGCGGCACTGTAATCCGGGGCAACCCGTTGCGGGCCAGATGATGGATGCTTTCCGTGGCAATTAACGGGAGACATCCGTCATGTTTGCAGAAATTCCTTCGTATCTTCCCTGGGCGCTGACTGTTGCCGCCTTGTCTCTGGTCTTCGCTCAGGGCCTGGTGCTCGGGCGTCAGGTGCGCAGCCTGAGGGCAGCCCTGAAAGAACGCTGCGATACCCTTGGCCGGGAACTTCATGCCACCACCAGTGGCAGCATGGGAGTGGGACAGCGGCTGGTAAGTTGTGAGCGACAGCTCCATGAAATGCGGACCACGCTGGATGAAATGCGCCAGAACGATCCGCTGCGCATCTCCTACGATGAAGCCTCAAGACTGGTTGATCTCGGTGCCGATATCGACGATCTTATGAACACGTGCGGAATTTCCCGTCCCGAGGCCGAGCTGGTGTCAGCACTCAGAAAACGTCAGGCGGCCTGATA
>CAZFQI010000071.1:0-16550 GCA_964520755.1 uncultured Marinobacter sp.
GAGGAAAACAGGTTACAACCTGAGGGGATAGGAATAGGATAATAAATGACCACTGATTGAGACCGAGCAGGCCCGAATTAATGCCTGGAAAGCTTAATTTGAAGCTTTTTTATGTGCATTTAGAAACTTTGTCTGTTGGGAATTTTGTCTGTAATATCATCGTCTTGGAAACCGGGGCACACGATGAGTTTAGGTCAGGCAATCAGGCGTTTAAGAAAAGAGCGGGGGATGACGCTTGCGGATCTGGCAGAGCGTTGCGACTCTCATGTCGGCAACCTTTCCCGCATCGAACGGGACCAGGCAAGACCAAGCCTTGAGCTGCTCTATCGCCTTGCACAAGCGTTAAGCCTCTCACTAACCGACATTTTCTCAGTCGCCGAAAAGAAACAACTGGATTCTGAGCAGGTCGCTCTGAATGCAACCTTCATTTCGCTGCTGGAGCAGGATCGACAGCTGCTGCTGGAGTTTGCGCAGCTGCTTCAGCGCCGGGCTTCTCATCCTATGGGTTCGGTGTATGTTAACCGGGACCCTTTGCCGGCCGATAACAACGGCTCCGATGCAACTGAAAGTGATGAGAAGCACCCCTCAAGCTGACTGGATTGCGACCAGAACGGTCAGCTCTTACCCTTCCACTCTTCCTCCTGCAGCGCCCGCCACATCAGTTTGCCCGTGGGCGACTTCGGCAATTGATCCACGAACTCAACAATGGTCGGCACCTTGTAGGTAGCCATCTGTTCCTTGCACCAGGCGACGATGTCTTCGGCCGTGGTCTGGCCCTCGGCCTCCGGTGTCAGCACAATGCAGGCCTTGACCGTCTCGCCCCGTTTGGGGTCCGGCGCCGAAATAATACAGACCTCGTGTATCGCCGGGTGTCGGTACATCAGCCCCTCGACTTCTGATGGCCAGACCTTGTAGCCGGAGGCGTTGATCATCCGCTTGACGCGGTCGACCATGAAGAAATAGCCGTCCTCGTCGTAATAGCCCAGATCCCCGGTCCGGAAGAATTGTTTGCCATCAATCTCCACAAACGCCGCCTCGGTTTCTGCCGGCCGGTTCCAGTACCCCTGGGTAACCTGGGGCCCACAGGACACAATCTCCCCGGTCTCACCGGGCCCTTTCTCCTCCAGCGTATCGACATCGATGATACGGCTGTCCACATCGAACACTGGGATACCCAGACACTGGGATTTGGGGTGGGCGTTGGGATTGATGTGAGTGGCTGCCATGGTTTCGGAAAGGCCGTAACCCTCAATGTAATCCAGCCCGGTCATACGCTTGAGCTTTTCAGCCACGGCAGAGGGCATGGTGGCGCCGCCGCCGCCAATCATGTTGAGGCTGCTTAGATCGTATTTGCCGATATCCGGGTTGGAGAGAAAGTCCACCGCCATGGTGACGATGTTGGTCCAGCCAGTGACTTTGTAGCGCTCGATCAGTCTTGAGGCGGTAGTCCGATCCCATCGGGTCATGATCACCGAGGCCGCGCCCGCCGCGATGGGGCCATTCATGGAACCGGTCATGCCGGTTACATGGAAGAACGGCAGGGTGGCGAGCTGCACGCTGTCCGGCGTGGCCAGGTTCCAGAATATCCGGTGAATAGCCGTGGCCATCACCGACCGATGGGTGTGCATGCAGCCCTTCGGTGCACCGGTGGTGCCGGAACTGTAGGGAATCACCGCCAGATCGTCCGGGGTGGCGGTGTGAGGTGCCGGCGTATGTCCGGCTGCCATGGCTGCCTCCCAGCTAACCACCCCCGGCATTTCCTGTGACCAGGCCGGCGCCGCCACTTCAGCGGGCAGGTCCAGATCCGTCTCGGGATCAATGTAGGTGCTGTAGGAAGCCACCACCACCTGTTCAAGGTTGCTGTCGCCAATCATCGGTGCAATAAAACCCGCCAATTCCTGGCCGGCCAGGCAAACCGAGGCACCGGTATCGGCAATAAAGTGCTCGAGCTCTGCAGACCGGTTCATCGGATTAACCGGAATCACCACGGCATCGGCCCGCAGGATGGCGTAATAGGAGATCACATACTGGGGTGAATTCTGCATATACAGCAGCACCCGATCGCCCTTCTTCACGCCTTGCGCTTGCAGGTAGCCCGCCATCGTTTCGACCTCTTCGTTGAGGCGCCGGTAGGTGATGGGCGCGTCGTAGAAGATAATGGCGGTGTGGTCCGGGTAGCGCCGTGCCGAGATCTCCAGGTTGGTGTAGACGCTGGTTTTCGGCAGAGTCATGGTTTTCGGCAGCTCTTTGGGCCAGACCTTGTAGTGACGATCAAACATCTTGTTATTCTCCACGGTAAATCGGATAACTCAGTGCTTCGCGCCTTCGCAGGCAATCTTCCAGCCGGTTTCCGCAAGCAGGCTGGCCCGCTTGCCCACCTCAAGGGCGTTGGCATTGGCGGCATTGCCATCCAGGGCCCGCTTGTAGACCCCCTGCAGGATGGCCGCGAGCCGGAACAACGAGAACGCCAGGAACACGTGCCAGTCCTCGATGTCTTCCCGGCCCGTCTTCTCGCAGTAACGGCGGATAATGGCCTGCTCGTCCGGAAGACCCAGCGCCTCAAGGTTTTCACCCTGTAATCCGCGCATGCCCTCCATATCGGCAGGCAGGTAGAAGGGCAGGCAGAAATAGGCCAGGTCCGCCAGCGGATGGCCCAGAGTGGAAAGCTCCCAGTCCAGAATGGCGATCACCTCGGGCCGATCCGGCGCCAGCATCAGGTTGCCGAAGCGGTAGTCACCGTGGGCGATCGCGGTCTCATCCTTCGCTGGCAGATGTTCCGGCAACCAGGCCATCAGTTTGTCCATAGCCGGCAGGTCATCCGTCTTTGAGGCCAGGTACTGTTTGCTCCAGCGCGCTACCTGGCGCGCCACGTAGCCTTCCGGCCTTCCATAGTCGCCCAGGCCAACGGCGGTCACGTCCACTGAATGCAGAGCGGCGAGCGTGTCGATGGCGAAGTGATAGGCCGGCAGGCGTTGCTCACGTTCAAGGTCCCTCAGCGCCGAATGGGTTATGATTCGCCCGTCCAGGTAGTCCATGACATAAAACGGCGTGCCGATCACATCGGCGTCTTCACACAGCACCCTGACGTTGGGCACCGGTACGTCTGTATGTTCACCCAGTGCCCGCATGACCTTGTATTCACGCTCGACCATGTGAGCTGACGGCAAGGTTTTCCCCGGTGGCTTTTTGCGCAGCACGTATTGACCGCTGTCGGCTTCCAGCAGGAACGTGGGGTTAGACTGGCCACCCTGGAATTGCCTGACCTCCATTCGACTACCAAATTCCGGCAGCGACTTCTGTAGCCAGGCAAGGAGTCGGGGTTCGTCGAACTTGTGGGCTGGGAGGACATCTACCAGCTCTGGTCTTGTTGTCATAACATCAATGGCCTTCGTTTTTGGGGCGGCGGCAGGCGCGAGGGGTACTCCTCTTCCGGGAAAAACAACTCGCTTCGCTCAGACATCTTTTTCCCTGCAGAGAAGCACCCCTCACACCTACCTCGGCATAACTTGGCTATGGCTGTCAGCAGATGGTTTCTCCCCCGTCAGCTACGATGACCTGACCGGTGATATAGCCACTGGCCCTGGTGGACAAAAAAACCGCCAGTCCAGCGATATCAACCGGATCACCAATCCTACGTAGCGGAGTTTTGTCTTCCGCCTGCTTCGCACGGACCGGGTCGTCCCAGAGCGCTTTGGCAAAGTCGGTTTTGATCAAGCCAGGGGCGATGCTATTAATCCGGATACCTTTAGGGCCCCATTCAACGGCCAGATTTCTGGCCAGGGCGGCTTCGGCGGCCTTGGATACACCGTAGGTGCCGATCACGGTGTTGCCCCGCAATCCGGCGATGCTGGATAGCAGGACCACGGCGCCTTCGCCTTTCTCGGCCATCTGGGGCAGCACCATGTTTGTGAGCCAGAAGGTGCCCTTGACGTTGGTGTCCATAATCTTGTCCCAGGCGTCGTCGGTCATCTCGGCCGTGGTGCCGTACACCGGGTTGGTGGCGGCGTTGCACACCAGCACGTCGATGCTGCCCCAGGCTTCGTTGGTTTTGTCCACCAGGTTTTGCAGGTCTTCTTTCCTGCCGACGTGACAGGGAATGGCCATGGCCTCGAAGCCCTGCGCCTTGAGTTCCTCCGCCACCTGCTCACAGGCTTCGGCCTTGCGGCTGGAGATCACCACTTTCGCGCCACACCTGGCCATTTCTTCGGCAATAGAGCGGCCGATGCCTTTGGTGGAGCCGGTAATCACTGCAACCTTGCCAGTCATATCAAACAGTGGATTGTTCATCGTCGGGTCCTCGCGCACTGTTTCAGAGGTTCTAGATTCAGCGATACTGCCGAAGCTCCATCTTGGCGATGGAATCCATGTGCACCTCGTCCGGCCCATCCGCCAGGCGAAGAGTCCGCACCTTGGCCCAGGCTTCGGCCAGGAAGGTGTCCTGGGAAACCCCTGCACCGCCGTGCACCTGAATGGCCCGGTCAATTACCTTCAGGGCCATGCTCGGGGCAATCACCTTGATCATGGCGATTTCCTGGCGGGCCACCTTGTTGCCGACGGTATCCATCATGTGCGCGGCTTTCAGGGTCATCAGGCGGGCTTGCTCGATCTCCATTCGGCTGCGGGCGATGTCCTTGCGGATGGAGTCGAACTCCGAGAGTTTCCGGCCAAAGGCCTCCCGGGCGTTGGCGCGCTTGCACATGAGCTCCAGCGCCCGTTCCGCCACGCCAATGGTGCGCATGCAGTGGTGGATTCTGCCTGGCCCGAGTCGGCCCTGGGCAATCTCGAAACCACGGCCTTCGCCCAGCAGCATATTGCTGGCCGGCACCCGTACATTGTCGTAATGGATTTCGGCATGGCCGTGGGGGGCATGGTCGTAGCCAAACACGTGCAGCGGGCGGATCATCTTCACGCCGGGAGCGTCGAGGGGCACCAGGATCATGGACTGCTGCTTGTGTTTCTCGGCGTCTGGATCGGTCTTGCCCATGACAATGGCGACCTTTGAATTCCGGGTCATGGCGCCGGAGGACCACCACTTGCGACCGTTAACCACATACTCATCGCCCTCGCGGCGGATCTCGCAGGCAATGTTGGTGGCGTCTGAAGAAGCCACGTCCGGCTCGGTCATGGAGAAGCAGGAGCGGATCTCGCCATCCAGCAGGGGCTTCAGCCATTGTTCCTGCTGATCTTTGTTGCCGAAACGGGCGATGGTTTCCATGTTGCCGGTATCCGGTGCCGAGCAGTTGAACACCTCGGGGGCCATGGCGGAGCGGCCCATGACTTCGCAGAGGTGGGCGTACTCGAAGTTGCTGAGGCCTGCGCCGAATTCGCTGTCAGGCAGAAACAGGTTCCACAGGCCGGCGGCCCTGGCCTTCTGCTTCAGTTCTTCAATGATGGGCACCGGCGCCCAGCGGTCCTCCGCGTCTTCGATCTGTCGATGATGAGTCTCTTCGTTCGGATAGATGTGGGCAGCCATGAAATCGTTTAACTCAGACTGCAGCTGTTTCGCCCGGTCAGACAGCTCGAACATTGCCGTTTCCTCTTGTTGTTTTGTGTCGTGACCGCCATCAGACCGGCAATCACCTGTTCAGATTACGCCACTCAGATCGGCACGCCCTCTGGATTTTCGCTGCCGGAGCGAATACGGAAGGTGGCCTCAGCAATGGCCAGAAGATTGCCCTGATCGTCATGCACCTCGCCCGTGCTGTTGAAGATCCGGCTTCCCCCGGCGCGTTTGCGTCCGGTTACCCGAATCACACCTTCGGAACACTGGCCGGTAAACGTGGTGGTGAGTGACAGGGTGATGGCCTTGCGCATCCGGCCCGGATACGGGCAGTAAGTGCCCGCTTGCGCCATGGCGATGTCCAGCAGGGACGTCAATACGCCGCCATGGATAACCCCGCCCAGGTTCAGATGCCCGGGCCGAAGCTCAAGCTCGATGACCGCTTCGTTTTCTTCCCAGGACGCCTGGCGGTAGCCAAGCAGGCTGTGGAAGCCGGGCAGATCGTGGCCATGGGTAATGTGGCGGTTTTCCTCACTCATCAGACATTCGTTCCAGGTGGGCCGGAGGCCTCGTGTTGTCTTTGTGATCCTGTTGTTTTCGTAATTTGTCACGCCTTCCGGTTTTGAGTCAACATATTTGAAAGGCGGTTTCATCTAGTAAAACATAAGCAGTGAAGAATTGAAAAAAATGAAAAATGCAACGAATGGCTGACCGCGCAGCTGCCGATTACCCGTCTTTCGGCAGCGTTGGATGGGCGGGTTGCGGGCGCTGAGAGCGGTTTTCCGCCCGAAAGGTGTGAACCTGCTCGATGGGCTACTCTTGCAAGAGACCCGATTGCAAATCTGAACGACAAACATCCTGTTGCAAAGCCACGATGTTGTGATAGATTCAGAGAATAAAATTCACCCTGCAGTTACGAGTTCTGCACAGTGAAACACAAAGCAAAGCCACTACAACAATGAACGAGGCACGCTCATGAAACTCTTTGCTACTGCTCGCAAGACTCTGACGGTGTATGCGTCAGCCCTTACCCTCGGTATTACCGCTGCGTTGTCCGCAGCGCCCGCCGCTGCCCAGGACAGCTTCACCTGGAAGGTGCAGTCCCACTGGCCCGGTTCCAGCAGTTCTTACACAGACAGCCTTGGCCGGATCAAACGGGTTCTGGAAGAGCGCACTGATGGCCGTCTGAAACTGCAGCTTTACGAGGCCGGCGCACTGTTCAAGGCCACGGACACTTTCAACGCGGTAAGCCGTGGCATCCTGGAAATGGGCACCATTTCCCCGGCCTATGCCCAGGACAAGATCTCCCTCGCCGGCATTGCTTCTGGCCTGCCGTTTGCCTTCCGCAACGTTTGGGAGGCCGCCTATTTCCACCAGAACCTGGGGTTCGAACAGATGCTCCGGGACGAAGCGGCAAAGCATGACGTTTACTGGGCCACAGACAAAGTCTACCCCACTGAAATGGTGGTCAAGGAGCCGATTGAAAGCGTGGAGGACTTCAACAGCCTGAAGATCCGCTCCTCCGGCGCCCTGCAAACCTTCCTGACCGAAGCCGGAGCCGCTGCTTCCTATATCCCGGGCAGTGAACTCTACTCAGCCCTGGATTCCGGCATCGTGGATGGCGCCCACTGGGGTGCGGCCCAGGGTGCCTACAGCATGGGCCTGTATGAAGTGGCCAAGTACCATGTGCAGCCTGCCCTGAACATTGCCGGCACCGATGTCATCATCGTCAGCCAGAAGGCTCTGAACAAGCTGCCGGAAGACATGCAGAAGATCGTCAAGGATGCCCTCAACGAGCAGTTCTGGATCCGCACCAACGAGTACCAGTACAAGGAGCGCATCACCCTGGCCAAAGCCATCGAGGAACAGGGCGTGCAAGTGAATGTCCTCCCGGATGAAGTCCAGAACAAACTGGTCGCCACCGCCCAGGCAATGTGGGATGAGGAAGGCAAGCGCAGTGAAAATGCCAAGAAGGCGCTCGATATGCTGAAAGGGTACCTGGCCGACCTCGGCTATCTCTGATCAGCCAGTGCTCTGACCGGGGCCGGGGTCTTCGACTCCGGCCTTTCTTTCCCCAAACCAAACCAGCATCCCGTGGGAGAATGCCGTGAGTGTGATGATTGCCGCATTCATGAGAGGGGTTACCCGTCTCAACGATGTCATCGGCCGGTGGGTTGCCCTCCTTATTTTCGCAATGTTCGTGTTCCTGCTTCTTGAAGTCGGGTTCCGCTATCTGCTCAATTCTCCCACGGTCTGGACCAACGAACTGACCCAGATGCTTTTCGGCGTCTACGCAATAATGTCCGGTGGCTACATCATGGCCCATCGCGGCCACGTTAACGTGGACCTGCTGCATTCGCATCTGAAGCCACGGAAACGCGCGGCTCTGGACATTGTTACCTCGGTAATCTTTTTCATTTTCACGCTCGCCCTGCTGTGGTTCGGGATCGACATGGCCCAGGAATCCATGTCCAGTTGGGAGACTTCCTACTCGGCCTGGAACCCACCCATCTGGCCGGTGAAGCTGGCCATTCCCATCGGCACCGCGCTACTGGTTCTGCAAGGGTTGGTCAAACTGCTCGAAGACATCGCCGTGGCCTTTAACCTGGATTACTACACGCCTCAAGAGTCCGAATCTGAAGGAGATCAGCTGTGAGCATTGAAGCCCTGACTCTCCTGTTTTTCGGTTCGCTGCTGTTTTTCCTGCTGCTGGGCCTGCCGCTGGCGTTTGTTCTCGGTGGCGTCTCGGTGGTGTTCCTGTATTTCACCTGGGGTTTTGATTCCTTCTACATGGTGGCCTCCCAGATCTGGGGCACCATGGAAAGCTTCACCCTGGTCGCCATCCCTCTGTTCGTATTCATGGCCATGATTCTGGAGCGCACCGGTGTGGCCAGGGATCTGTACCGGATGATGCACCTGTGGTGCGGCGGCCTCAGAGGCGGCCTTGCCCTCGGCACCCTTGGCATCTGTGCGGTGTTTGCCGCCATGGTCGGTATCAGCGGTGCCGCGGTGGTTGCCATGGGAACCATCGCCCTGCCGTCCATGCTCGAGCGTGGCTATGACAAGAGCATGGCCCTGGGTGTGATCAATACCGGCGGTGGCTGGGGCATCCTGATTCCGCCCAGCATCCTGATGATCCTCTACGCCCTGATCACCGGTGTGTCCGTCGGCCAGATGTTCGCCGCGGGCATCATGCCCGGTATCCTGCTGATGGTACTGACGGCCATCTACATCCTGGTGCGCTGCCATCTGCAACCGGAGCTGGCACCGGCGCTGCCAAAAGAAGAACGGGGCACCTGGCCGGAGAAATTCCGGGCTCTGCGAGCCGTGCTCCTGCCGATTGGCGTTGTGGTCATGGTACTGGGCTCCATCATCGGCGGTATTACCACCCCGACTGAAGCCGCGGCCATGGGTGTTCTCGGCGCCCTGATTTCCGCCGCCGTGTACCGGCAGTTCAAGTGGAGCATTCTGAAGGAAGCTGCGATCCGCACCTTCAAGCTCACCGGCATGATCATGTGGATCCTGTTCGCCGCCCACGCGTTCAGCGCCGCGTACCAGAGCATGGGTGCCCAGGAGCTGATCGAGGGCCTGATGAACATGGTGCCCGGCGGCCCCTGGGGCATCATCATCGCCATGATGGTGATCGTGTTCCTGCTGGCGATGGTGCTGGATCCGGTGGGCATCATGCTGATCACCCTGCCGGTGTTCATGCCGATCGTGGAATCCCTGGGTTTCGATCCGATCTGGTTCGGCATCCTGTTCGTGATCAACATGGAAATCGGCTACATGACGCCACCCTTCGGCTTCAACCTGTTCTACCTGAAGGGCATCGTGCCGCCGTCGATCACCATGAAGGATATCTACAAGTCGATCATTCCCTTCGTGATTGTGGAGATCATCGGCATCATCCTGATCATGATCTTCCCGGAAATCGCCACCTGGCTGCCGGACATGTTTTTCTAAGCCTGGGCACACCAAAAATTTGGCAGTGAATCCGTGAAAGCGCTACTCTCATAGGGCTCCCGGCATAAGGAATCCGGGGCCCAACACAAGGAGAGACGCTTATGCGCGGCCCATTACCTGCATCAATCCGCACTGCAGTCATCACCACCCTGTTTACCCTGCTGGCATTGTTTTCCGCGGGCGCCCAGGCCCAGAGCCTGTCCGACCAGACGATCTCATCGTTTATCGACAGCCTGAAGGCTGCCGAACAGCTGGAGCCTGAATTTGAGGACCTGAGTAACGACATGGACAGCCAGAATGATGGCACCATGCCCGACTTCTCACGCATTTTCTCCGATTCGCTGAAGGAACTGGAAGGTCACCAGGCCTATGGTCAGCTTGAGGATCTGGTTCAGGACCACGGCTTCGGGAGCCTTGAAGAGTGGGCGGCAACCGGCGACCGGATCTTCCAGGCCTGGATGGCCATCGAGATGGAGCAGCAGAGCCCGGCTGCCCAGGAAGAAATGAGCGCGGCAATGGCCGAGATTGAAAACAATCCAAATATGACCGCCCAGCAAAAAGCCCAGATGCGGGCGATGATGGAGGGCGCCATGGGCGCGATGCAGAGCGCCAGCAATGCGCCTCCGGCAGACATAAAAGCGGTTCGCCCCCATGTTGATGCCCTCAGAGAAGCTGGCAACTACTGATACTTTGAGTGCCGGAAAAACAAAAAGCCCGACGGTTTAACCCGCCGGGCTTTTTATGTACGCGAGCAGCCATCAGGCCGCTCAGGCAGGCATCACGACATCAGGTTGTAAACAAACACGATGGCAACCGCGATGGGCGTGACGAACCGGATCAGGTTGTACCACAGAGTGAAGGCTCCACCCTGAAGGGCCAGATCGGTTTTCAGCGATTCCTTCGCCACGAACCAGCCGACAAATACCGCCGTCAGCAGACCGGAAAGCGGCAGCAGCACGTTGGCAGTGAAGAAATCCAGCAGGTCAAAGATGGTCTTGCCCTCAAAACGCTCGAACATGGCCAGCGGTGCCACGTCGGCCCAAACGTTGAGCGACAGAATCGAGGCAATACCAAGCGCCCAGCAAAGCACACCCACCAGAACGGCACTACCTGTGCGCGCGAAGCTGGTCTTTTCTTCCACCCACTCAACCACCGGCTCCAGCAGGGAAATACCGGAGGTCCAGGCGGCGAACAGCAGCAGGATAAAGAACAGGGTGCCAAACAGACCGCCCATGGGCATGTTGCCAAAGGCCAGCGGCAGGGTCTGGAAGATCAGGCCAGGGCCGGCACCGGCTTCCAGGCCATTAGCAAACACCACAGGGAAAATGGCCAGGCCCGCCAGAAGGGCGACCACGGTATCCATGATTGCCACGCTGACGGCCGTGCGGCCGATGGACACATCCCGCCCGAGGTAGGAACCGTAGGCCATCATGATGGCCATGCCCAGGCTGAGGGTAAAGAAGGCGTGACCAAGGGCGATCAGCACCCCGTTGAACGTCAGGGCATCAAAATTCGGCGTAAACAGGAAGCTGACAGCCTCACCAAAATGCCCCGTTGTGGTGGCGTAGCCAACCGCCACCAGAAGCAGAATGAACAGGGCCGGCATCAGGATGGTGACTGCGCGCTCCAGACCGCCTTTCAGTCCCTGGGAAACCACCAGAATCACCAGTGCCATAAAGAGGGTGTGCCAGAGCAGCAACTGACCCGGACTGGCCAGCAAGCTGCCAAACAGCTCGCCGATGGAATCCGCAGTTCCGCCGGTAAAGTCACCCATGGCGGCATGTCCTACGTAGGACGCCGCCCAGCCACCAATCACCGAATAGAAGGAAAGGATCACGAAGGCCGCGATCATCCCGATGATGGCAGAGATCCGCCAGCCCGGGGCGCTGAGATTGCGCTCGGCCACAAGGCGCATACTGGTGATCGGGTTATGACGACCATTCCGGCCGATAAACACTTCCGCCATCATGATGGGAATACCGATCACTGCGATACACAGCAGGTAAACCAGTACAAAGGCGCCGCCACCGTTCTCGCCGGTGACGTAGGGAAACTTCCAGATATTGCCGAGACCAACGGCAGAACCGGTTGCCGCCAGAATAAACGCCAACCGCGAGGACCAGAGACCACGAGTGGCCCCTCCACCGTTACCCGAAACCGAGTTGGACTGAGTCATGTTGTGTTCCTGTGCTTTTAGCTGAGGAATGTCTTTAAAAAGGGCGGGCCACGGCGTTGCCGGGGCCATTGAGGCGGGATTCTGCCAGCACTGGCGCTGCGATGCCAGTGCTGGCGCCCTCCCGATCCGGGCCGAGCCGGACGGAGGGGAGCGAAGGGATAGCTAACTAGCCGTTTTTGCTGACAAACCTGGCGATCAGGTCTTTCAGGCCACGGGACATGGCGCTCAGCCGGTCACTGCTTTGCTTGGCGGAGTCGGCCTGGGCATCACTGTGATCGGCCAGTTCGGCAATATTGGTGATCTGGCGATTGATCTCGTCCGACACCTGGCTCTGCTCCTCAAAGGCCGCAGACATGCTGATAAAGCTGTCGGAAATGGTCTGGATGGACGTAACGATATCCTTGAGGGAGTTCTCGGCTTCCCGCACCTTCTCAAGCCCCTGGCCGGCCACGGCTTCGCCGTCCCGGGTTGCCTGAACCGCCGCGTCAACCTGCTGCCGAAAGTCATCGATGACGTTCTGGATGCGCACAGTGGAATCCCGGGTACGACGGGCAAGCGAGCGCACTTCGTCCGCTACTACAGCGAAACCGCGACCCTGCTCGCCCGCCCGGGCCGCTTCGATGGCCGCGTTCAGTGCCAGCAGGTTGGTCTGCTCGGCAATTTCCGAAATCAGGTTGGCCGCTTCACCAATGCTGTTGGTGGACTCACCCAGCTTGCTGATCGTAGAACCAATCCCGTTAACGCGGGTTACCAGCTCCTCGATGGCCACCAGCGCCTCGGCACTGCGGTCGCTGCCAACACCGGCCAGTCGATTGGCTTCCTCGGCTTCCCGGGCATTACTGGTGACTGTTTCTACAACTTCCTGTATCGAGGCGGTCATTTCATTGATGGCCGAGGCCGTCTGGTCGGTTTCCGCCCGCTGCCGGGCAATGGCTGATGCACCGTCACTGATGTAGCCGTGAGAAGCCCGCGCCTGCTCGTAGAGCAGTTCCGCCTGGTCATCAATGCGCGCCAGTGCCGTCCGGACCCGGGCCTCTTCACTGACCAGCAACAACGACAGCTGCGAGAACAGACCCCGCTCGTCACTGTAGGTACGGGCGACGATGGGATCGCGGAAGGCATCGGGGCGAAGGTCCAGCAGCTTGCGCAAACGGGCAGCCAGGGAGTTGAACACCAGGCCGAATCCCAGCGCGTGACCCACGACAATCAGGCCTGCCGCTAACCAGGGTTGGCTGATCTGGAGGGCACCGAGGCTGAGCACCAGCGACACCAGGAACGGCCAGCCGGAACGAAGCATCGACAACGCGCGGTTACTGAAGGATGAGGTCAGTTTGCCGGCAGAGATCTTGCCATAAAGCCGCTCGGCCCTGGCAATCTGATCACGGGTCGGCTCGACCCGCACCGATTCGTAGCCCACCATCTGGCCGTTCTCGCGAATCGGCGTAACGTAAGCGCTCACCCAGTAATGGTCGCCGCTCTTTGCCCGGTTCTTGACCACCCCCATCCAGGCCTTGCCGGACTTCAGGTAATCCCACATATCCTTGAACACGGCCGGTGGCATGTCCGGGTGGCGAATAATGTTGTGGGCCTGGCCAACCAGCTCTTCCCGCGAGAAGCCGCTGATTTCCACAAATTCCTCGTTGCAGTAGGTGATCACCCCTTTCAGATCCGTGGTGGTAATCAGACGCCCGCCCTTCCGCATTTTGACTTCACGCTGGGTGACCGGGAGATTCTTACGCATAAACGGACCTTTTGACTGGGAGCTGACCACGGGAATAGACACAGGCGCAAAAGGGTAGCCCCTGATGAACATTATTGATATTCATCAACGGTTACCCTGCGTATGGGGAGTGTAACGGCAGAGGTGCTTGGAACCTTAGTGCGTGCAGTTACTTATGTCGAAACCGCAAGCCGGGCCCGGGGATGGAAGCGCGCGTTTACCCAGAGGGAGAAGGCAATCACGCCACCGCCAATCGCCAGCCTCAGCAAATCGGCATCGCGATTCCAGATCAGCAGATTCACGATCAGGCCCGCAGGCACCAGGGCATTGTTCATGATGGCGAGGGTGCCGGCATCAACCACACAGGCACCGCGATTCCACAGGAACAGACCCAGGCCGGAGGCAGCAAGCCCCAGCCACGCCAGGATGCCCCACTGTACCGGTGTAGTCGGCAGCTTGTCGGCATTGCCGAAAATCAGGAAGGATGGCAGCGCAATGATCAGGGCACCGAAGAAGAAATAACCGAAGGTGCGGTAGGCAGGCATGTCGGTGGCGTAGTGCTGCATCACATGCTTGTAACCCACCTGGCCGGCGGCGAAGGTAAAATTCGCCACCTGAAGCAACAGAAAGCCGGTGATGAAGTCCTCACTGAGCCCGTCGTAGCGTATGATACCCGCCCCGACGGTAGCGATAGCTGCCGCCAGAAGCGCTACCGGAGAAAAGCGGCGGAACAGGGCGTCATCCAGCAGGGTCACATACAGCGGGGTGAAAATCGTGAACAGCAGCACTTCCGGGACGGTCAGGTAGCTGAAAGACCGGTAAAGGCACAGGTAGGTAATACCGAACTGCAACATGCCGGTTACCAGGATGCCCAGTTTCTGTCCGGAAGCCACGCCGCGCCAGCGGGTGAACGGCAGAAACACCAGAGCACCGAGCAGAACACGGCTGAGCACCGCAAAATCGCTGTCCACCTGGCCGGCCAGAAATTCGCCGATCAGACTGAATGAAAACGCCCACAGAACGGTAACAAAAACCAGAAGTCCCATCGCCACTGCCATCTGTTGTGATCAAGGCGCGTACTTTAACGGTTTTGGGAGAAACTTGCAGTGCAGAAACACCGGATAGCATCCCATGGATGAAACCCACCAGCCATTACCGGAACCCAGGCAGCCGCTGGTCGCCAGAACGCTCACCGAGTGGCGAACCCTCGCCATTCTGGGCGGGCCGATCCTGATTGCCCAGGTCGCTCAGATGGCCAACGGCGTGATTGATACCATCATGGCCGGTCACGCCAGTGCCGAGGATCTGGCAGCGGTGGGTATTGGCAGCAGCCTGTGGATGCCCCTGTTCCTGTTTTTCATGGGCATGCTGGGGGCGCTGCAACCCATTATTTCCGGTTACAACGGTGCCCGGGAGGTTGGAAAAATCATGCCCGCCACCTGGCAGGGCCTGTATCTTGCCGCCGCCGGGTCCGTCATCATGATCCTGCTGCTGACCCACGTGCATCCAGTACTGGCGCTTCTGAACCTGGAGGCCAATACCGCGCGCATTACCCAGGGTTATCTGGACGCCTTTGCCTGGGGCATACCGGCCCTGCTCCTGCTGACAGCGCTCCGGGGCCTGACCGATGGCCTCGGGCACACCCGCGTGATCATGGCGTTCTCTGTGCTCAGCACGCTGATCAACCTGCCCATGAACTACATCTTCATCTACGGCAAGCTGGGACTGCCAGCGATGGGCGGGGTCGGCTGTGGCTGGGCCACGTCCATTTCCAACGGCGTCGCGGCGGCGGCATTGCTGGTGTACCTGAACCGCAGCCGGGTTTACCGTCAGTTCCACCTGATTTCCGACTGGGTAAAGCCGGATCTGGTGGGCATTCGTTACATTCTTGGCATCGGCGTGCCGATCGGCTTTACCATATTCGTTGAGGTCAGTCTGTTCTCGGTGATCGCCCTGTTTCTGGCGCCACTTGGCCCGGTGGTAGTCGCCGGCCACCAGATTGCCCTGAACGTGGTGTCTTTATTGTTCATGCTGCCGCTGAGCATAGGCATGTCGCTGACACTGCGCGTCAGCTTTCTGATGGGCGCCCGGGCGCCGGCCACAGCACGGTTGATCTCCCGCAGTTCGCTGATCCTCGCGGCAGCCACGGCGCTGGTCTTCGCAATACTGCTGTTCGTGTTCTCCCCGGAGATCGCAGCACTCTACACCAATGATACCGAGGTTCAGGCGGTCACCGTCAGGCTCCTGATGTTTGCGGCTCTGTTCCAGATTGCCGACGTTATCCAGGTAACCTGCATCAGCGCTCTGCGCGGCTACAAAGACACCCGCATTCCGATGTTCATCATGCTGTTTTCATTCTGGGGCGTGGGCATGCCACTGGGTTATCTGCTGACCTTTACAGACTGGCTGGTGCCGGCCATGGGAGCCGCCGGCTTCTGGGTAGGTCTGACGGGCGGGCTGGCATCGGCCAGCATTCTGCTGGGCTGGAGACTCTTCCTCTATGCGCCTGAGGGCATTCGGGCAGCACCGGCTGCAGGTTCCGGCACCGGCTGACCATCAGAGAACACAACCCGGTCCCGACCGGTTTCCTTGGCTTCATAAAGCGCGGCATCCGCCCGGGCCAGCCAGCTATCAACACCTTCGCCGTGCTCGAGCAGCGCCACGCCAAACGAAGCAGTGACCGTACCGCCGGGGTGCTTCATATACTTGCGCAGAACCTGCTGCAGGTTGTTCATGACGGCCTTCAGGCCAATGCCATCAACGCCCGGCAACAGCAGCACAAACTCCTCACCGCCGTACCGGAACAGTTGGTCTGATTTGCGCGTGTTCTGCTTCAACAGGGCAACCAGATCCGTCAGCACATCATCGCCAACACCATGGCCATGCTCATCGTTGATCTTCTTGAAATGATCGATATCCAGGAGAACCAGGGCGTAGGGCAGCCCGGTGCGCTCGGCATCCGCTGCGGCCAGATCCAGCTCCTGATCCATTGACCGCCGATTCTTGATACCGGTGAGCGGATCAATGGTCGCCAGGTGCTCCAGGCGCTCTCGCTGATCATGGTTCCTGTGGGCAAAGACATAGGCGCAGGCACTGACCACAAAGGCCGTTGATGCAAACGACCACATCTGAACATCGGAGCGGAAAGCACCACCATGAACCATCAGGGCAACAACCGAAGAAATGTTCAG
>CAZFQI010000072.1:0-16368 GCA_964520755.1 uncultured Marinobacter sp.
CCCCAACTCTCGTCGAAGTCAGTGGAGGGCAACCGCGAGAACGACGACCGGATGAACCGCTGGATCCGGCCTTCAACGAACACCAGGACAAAGTCGGCGCCGCGGGCAGATGTGGTTCTGGGCCGCAGGCCCTGGCGGATTTCGCCTTCCTTGAGGGTCTGACGTACCTGGGTTTCCAGGCGTTCGAAAAACTGGGAAGCGCGTTTTCTCAGGGTGTCGTTTTCGCCCATCAGGGCATCGCCGGTCAGCACACAGCACAGCCCCGGGTTGCGCTCCGCGAACACCAGTACCAGGTGCACCAGTTGTTGGAGGCGAACCCGCACGTCCTCCTGCTCCTGCAGGATCACCTGACAGCGGGAGAACACGGCCTCTTCAGCGAACTCGATAAGCGCCTCGAACATTTTCCGCTTGCTGGGAAAATGCCGATACAAAGCCGCCTCGGTCACGCCCACGGATTTGGCGAGGCCGGCGGTGGTGATTCGGGCACCCGGATCGGTCTCCAGGAGTTCCACAAGAGCATGGAGAATCGCCTCGCGGCGACTGGGTTTCTGATCAGTCATGGCAGGACAGCAGCGCTCTGATTTATCGTTGTCGGGGCCGGTCGTTCAGTGCCGGCCCTCGGTTCTCGTTAGTCAGGATTGTGCCCGAGATCAGAAGAAGGTGCCATCAATGGGCGAGGATGCACTGGCATAGAGTTTCTTGGGCATCCGGCCTGCCAGGTAGGCTTCCCGGCCAGCCTCGATGGCGAGGCGCATGGCATTGGCCATCTTGATGGGGTCTCTGGCCTGGGCAATGGCAGTGTTCATCAATACGCCATCGCAGCCCAGTTCCATGGCGATGGTGGCGTCCGACGCTGTGCCGACACCCGCATCCACAAGCACCGGTACCCTGGCGTTCTCGACAATCAGGCGGATGTTATACCGGTTCTGGATCCCCAGGCCGGAACCTATTGGCGCACCGAGGGGCATGATGGCCACACAGCCCATCTCTTCCAGACGCTTGGCCAGCAATGGATCGTCGGAGCAGTAGACCATGACCTTAAAGCCATCCTTGATCAGCTCCTCGGCCGCCACCAGCGTCTCGGTCATGTTCGGGTAAAGGGTTTTCTCCTCACCGAGGACTTCCAGCTTCACCAGGTCATGGCCATCCAGGAGCTCCCGGGCCAGCTTGCAGGTGCGTACGGCGTCTTTGGCGGTATAGCAGCCGGCCGTGTTGGGCAGAATGGTATAACTGCTCGGGGAAACCACATCCAGCAGGTTCGGCTCATCCGGATTCTGGCCGAGATTGGTACGACGAACCGCAACGGTAACGATCTCCGCACCGCTGGACTCAATGGCATGTCCGGTTTCCATCATGTCACGATATTTGCCGGTACCAACAAGCAAACGGGACTGGTAAACCCGTCCGGCAATTTCGAGGGGTCTGTCTTCTGGAAGCTGGAGTTCGGATGTTTCTGTCATAGTGTTCCTGAATCGTTTGAATACGGGAGGATGGAAACCGACGTGATCGGTGGGTTAGGCAGAGCGGGCTGTTCAGCCGCCGCCAATAGCGTGAACGACTTCTACACGGTCGCCATCGCTCAGGGTAAATTCCGGGTGCCGGCTTCGTGGCACGATATCCTCGTTCACCTCAACCGCCAGCCGCTTGCCCGCGAGAGCCATCTTTTCAATCAGCGTGGCAATGGTTGCACCATTGGGCAGCTCCATTGCATCGCCATTTACCTGAACCTGCATCGTGACTCCTGACCCTCTGTATTCATCACTTGTTCCGGCGGAGACCGGAGGTTATTAACAGCGCCCAGCCCACCATGAAACACACCCCGCCGAGGGGCGTGATCGGGCCGATCCAGCGGATGTCTGTCAGCACCAGCAGGTAAAGACTGCCACTGAATAACAGGATGCCGGCCAGAAAGAATCCCGCCGACCAACCAAGCAATTTCCTGGGCAGGCCCTGTCCGGCCAGCAATGCCAGCAGAACCAGCGCTATGGAATGATATATCTGATATGTGACGGCGGTCTGGAAAACTTCAAGGCCCCTTTCACTGACCAGGTTGCGCAACCCGTGTGCGCCAAAAGCGCCTGCCATCACCGCCAGGAGCGCCAGGAAGGCGCCCGCAACCAGCGGAAACCCGAGAATGCGACCTGCGGTGTGTTGTACGGACTCAGCAGTCACAGTGGATCTTTTCTCCCGAATCCAGGTTCATCATGGTCAACGTGCCACCCCAGACACACCCGGTATCCAGGCCGATAAACCGGTTGCTGCCGGTTTTTCCTTCCAGGGCCGCCCAGTGGCCAAACACAACACGGACATCGTCATTGCGAGGGAAATGAAACCACGGCTCGAAGCCCTCCGGCGCACTGTCGACGGTTTCCTTGGCAGCCAGTTCCAGGGTGCCATCCTCGGCAATAAAGCGCATGCGGGTAAAATAATTGGTAATGACCCGCCAGCGGTCCATACCCTGCAGGGTTTCGTCCCAGCGCTCGGGCTGATTCCCGTACATGTGGGCAAAGTAGTCCGCGGCCGAATCACCGCGAATAACCGCTTCCACTTCCCGAGCGCAGGCCAGGGCCTGGCTGACCGTCCAGATGTGGGGCAAACCTGCGTGAGTCATCACGATATTCCGGACTGGGTCGTGAACGCACAGATGCTGCTGGCGGAGCCAGCTCACCAGCCGGTCCTGATCCGGCGCTTCCAGAATATCGGCCAGGGTGTCTTTGCGGCGTGTCTGATGACCGCCCAGGGCCACCGCCAGCAGATGCAGATCGTGATTGCCGAGCACCACGACTGCCGACTGCCCCAGGCTCTCGATGTACCTTAGGGTTGCCAGTGAGGACGGGCCACGGTTGATCAGATCCCCCGCCACCCAAAGACGATCCCGGGAGGGGGAGAAATCCACTTTGGCCAGAACATCTCTCAGGCGTTCGTAGCAGCCCTGGATATCACCAATGGCATAGTCAGTCATCACTTACCTCGCTTGCCGGGTTGACCCCGCCCTTCTCCTCCACCAGCAGGTCGGCAATGGCCACATAATCCGTCAGTCCCAGATTTTCCGGGCGCAGGCCATCATTGATGCCCAGATTCTGCAGCTGCGCAACCGATACCATACCTCCAAGTGCCTTGCGGAGGGTTTTCCGGCGCGCATTGAAAGCGGTCCGTACCACGGCCTGAAGCGTTGCCAAGTCCTTTGCAGGATGCGGCAGGGTCCGGTGGGGGACCAGTCGGACAATGGCCGAGTCCACTTTGGGCGCCGGGCGGAAAGCGCCGGAACCCACTTCAAACAGCGGCTGCACCTTGCAGAAATACTGGGTCATGATGCCAAGGCGACCATAATTGTTGTCACCGGGCACCGCTGCCATCCGCTGTACCACCTCTTTCTGCAGCATGAAGTGCATGTCCTGCACGACGTCCGCCTGCGCCAGCAGGTGGAAGATCAGGGGCGTGGATATATTGTACGGCAGGTTACCGATAATCCGCAGGGGACGGTCCACCATGAGCTCACTGAAATCAAACTTGAGCGCGTCCGCCTCGTGAATCCGGAACTCGGGGTAGTTGAAGAACTTGGTGCGCAGCACCGGAATCAGGTCGCGGTCCAGCTCCACCACCTGGAGCCTTGGGTTCACGGCCAGTATCTCTTCGGTCAACGCGCCCAGGCCGGGACCAATCTCCACGATGGCGTCATCGGGTTTGGGGTTAATGGCACGGATGATCTGCTCAATGACCCCGGGGTCATGGAGGAAATTCTGGCCAAACCGCTTTCTGGCCTGATGGCCGGCTTTGTTACTCACGAGCGGGTCTCTTCAATTGCAGATTTTCGACAGCGAGCCATTTGCTCGCCCACCTTCAGGGCCGTATGCAGACTGCCGGCATCAGCCCGGCCGGTGCCAGCAAGATCGAGGGCGGTGCCATGGTCCACGGAGGTGCGGACAATAGGCAGCCCCAGGGTAATGTTCACGGCGCGCCCGAAGCCCTGAAACTTCAGTACCGGCAACCCCTGGTCGTGGTACATGGCCAGAACCGCGTCGGCCTGGTCGAGCCAGTGCGGCGTAAAAAGGGTGTCGGCGGGCAGGGGGCCAGTCAGCGAAATGCCTTCGGCACGGAGATTCTCGAGGGTTGGCTCGATGATATCGATTTCCTCCCGCCCGAGGTGGCCGCCTTCTCCGGCATGGGGGTTCAGGCCTGCCACCAGAATTCTGGGCCGGGCAATGCCGAAGAACTTTTTCAGATCGGCATTGAGAATGCGGGCGACCTGGGTCAGGCGCGCCGGGGTAATGGCGGCAGAAACGTCCCTGAGCGGTAAGTGGGTGGTTACCAGCGCAACCCGAAGCTCTTCGGTCGCCAGCATCATAACTACCCGTTCAACACCGCACAGTTCCTGGAGGAACTCGGTGTGGCCACTGAACGATATGCCGGCATTATTGATCACGCCCTTGTGGACAGGCGCCGTCACCATGCCGTCAAAATTGCCGCTAAGGCAGCCATTGGCGGCAACTTCCAGCGTTCTGAGCACATAGGCACTGTTGCCGGTGTCCAGCGTTCCCGGCTGGTGATTGGCACAACCGTCCACATGCAGCACCGACAACAGGCCTGGTTCCATCTCCGGCGCCTCTCCGGGCTGCCAGGGACGCAGTTCAACCGCCAGATTCAGTTGCTTCGCCCGGGCCTCCAGCAGAGGCCTGCTGGCAACTACCACCACACCCGCAGTCCGGGCTTCCAGGGCCAGCTGCAGACACAGCTCGGGGCCGATACCGGCGGGTTCGCCGGCGGTGAGCGCCAGCACCACGGGATTAGTCATCAGGAGACCGGCTCTTCTTCTGCGGGCGCGTCCTTGGCGTACTCGCCCTTGAACTCGATAAAGGCCTCATCGCGGATTTCCTGGAGCCAGTTCTGCAATTCAGTTTCGAACTTGCGGCGATAAATGGCCTGGCGAGCCTCGGCGTCGCGAACATCGCCGCTGATGTCTTTCTGGCGGCGTTCCTCAACCTGCAGGATGTGCCAGCCGAACTGGGAACGGAACGGCCCGCGCAACTCGCCGATATCGGCATTCAGCATGGCCTGTTCAAACGCTGGCACCATCTGGCCAGGACTTACCCAGCCAAGGTTGCCGCCGTCGGAACCAGATACAGGGTCATCGGAGTATTCCCGGGCCAGGGCACTGAAGCTGGCTCCGTTTTCAAGCTGCTGGTACAAATCCCGGATCATGGTTTCAGCCTGGCTGTCGGTGGTTGCTTCGGAAGGCCTAACCAGAATATGACGGACGCGATGCTGCTGGATAACCTGCTGCTGTTCGCCACCACGCTTGTCCATCACCATCACCAGGTGAAAGCCACTGTTGTTTTCCAGAACTTCCGAAGGCTCACCCACCTGCAGCTCCGGCACAACCGGGGCGACCAGAGATGGCAGCTGGCCTTCGGCACGCCAGCCCATATCACCGCCTTCGAGGGCATTGCTGGCATCGGATTCGGCGACAGCCACTTCACGGAAATCCCGGCCACTGGCAATCTCACTGCGCAGACTCTCGGCTTTTTCCCGGGCCGCCTCCACTTCCGTCTCGTCCGACGGATCGTCAACGCTGACTAAAATATACGCCAGCCGGTATTGGGCGTTATTGCCACCCCGGGCCTCCAGGCTTTCGAGGTAGTTCTCGACTTCCCGATCAGTTACCCGAACCCGGTTGCCTACCTGGCGCTGCTGAACGCGGCTGGTCAGCATTTCCTTACGGATCTGCTCGCGGGCCTGGTTATAGCTCACGCCTTCGGCCGCCAGCTGGTTTTCAAACTGCGCCAGTGTCATGCCGTTGCGCTCGGCAATGTTGGCCATGGTCTCGTTCAACTCGTTATCGCTGATGCGCATGCCGGCACGGTCCGCCATCTGCATCTGGATCGACTCGGTGATCAACTGGTCAAGCACCCGCTCCTCCAGAACCTCCTGCGGCGGCAGACCAGTGCCCTGTGCCCTGAGCCGACTGGCGATGGTGCTGATTCGTGCCTCCAGCTCGGTCTGCAGGATGACATCCTCGTCAACAATGGCCACCACCTGATCCAGCAGCTTTCGCTCGGCCTGAGCAGACAGCGGGGCCAGAACGGCAAGAAGAACCAGTAACGCTTGTACACCATGGCGAAGGGTCGCCTTCATAATCACCTCTGCAAATAGAATTTGAGCTTTTCTGGCGTTTTGGGGGCCTTAGTCCGGGATCCACTCAGGGAGTTCCAAAACGACGACGCTCCCTTTCATCAAAACCGTAAATGGCCTGGGAAATACTCGACGAGGCACCGTCGCTGCCACCCAGCCCCTTGAGCTGAATCTGGAACAGTATGCGGCTCTCAAGCTCCCGGTCGTCGGTCAGATAGTTCTGATGAACCACCTGAACACTCCAGCAGCAGTTATTGTATTCCAGCCCGGCCAGGGATCCGACGGTCCGGTCAAGATTCGAATCATAGACCCAACGGCCGATCAGACTAACACGGTCGGTCACCGGGAAAACCGCCGCAATGTCCGACTGTTCAAGTTCATCCCTGCTATAGGTGTGCCCGACACTGGCCAGATAGCGATAATCACTGGAGTGGAAGGTCAGCTGGCTCCGGCCTTCCTCGGTATTGCCGGTGTCCGGATCCCAGAGGCCGGACGACCGGATCTCCAGAGTATCAAGCGGGTTAAGCACCACTTCACCCGCCAGCGGGGAGCGGCTACGGGTACCGGCGCCCTGGCCAAACAGGGTCACCTCCCGGTCATCAAAATACTGAACCTGGCCAATACTGAACCGGGCGCGCTCGGCCCCGGTGAGCAAATCATTGAAACGGCTGGTCAGGGCCACGGTCAACTGGTTGGCATCGCCCACCCGGTCACCGCCGGTAAAGCGGTCCGGGCGAAAGAGTTGGTCAAACCGAAAAGTCTGGAGGTCGGTGTCGAAATCCGGGATGTCATTCTGGTCCGCATCGGCATCGGCCCACGCGTAATAGAGGCGGGGTTCGAGGGTCTGGTTGTAAGGCACATCGAAGAGACTCCCCTGACGATCGAAATACAATCCGTTGTCCCATTCAGCAACCGGAACCGTGCGATCAAAGGTGCCGTCGCCGAGATCGTAATCGTCAAGATCGTAGCGGGTGTAATCAACGCTCACGGAAGGCCGGCTAAAGCCCCACAATGCCCGCATCGGTAACGCCAGCTCTGGCCGGGCCCGGAAACGCTGACCATTCGCCCGGTCCAGACCGGTCAGTGCGTCGTTATCCCGGTAGAAAACGGTGTACTGGCTTTCCAGATTCGCCTCCAGAATACCGGCACCGGTCTGCCCGGCGTAGATGACCTCCGGCAGCTGGGCATAGGGCTTGTTCACATCGGCAATGCGTTCACTGATGGTCTGGTAATCATTGAGATAGGCATCGAAATACTGCTGGTCGCTGCGGTAGGTCACCCCGCCCTTTCTCTGCAGGTGGGTTGCCTGATTGATCTCCAGGCTACGGTTCAGATCGCTGAGATAGTCTTCGTCGCTCACCACGGAAAAATCACCGTAGCCGGACCAGCCACCGCCAAAGGCAGCGCGGGTAGTGGCATCCAGGGCCCAGCGCTCACCGGATTCCCCGGGATTTTCCTCCCGGAACGCGGAATCATCACCGATATAACCCAGCTGCAGGGTGGTTTCCCCGAGTGAGCTGAGGTACCGCCCCTCGACTTCGTTGAACAGGCCCCGGCCATGAATATACTGGGGAGTCAGCGTGGCGTCGTAGTGGGGTGCCAGGTTGAAGTAGTAGGGAACGGCGATAAAACCGCCACTGCCGGCACTGGAAGATCCGAACTGGGGGTACAGGAAACCGGACTTGCGGCGGTCATCAATGGGAAAACTGGCCCAGGGCCAGTAGAACACCGGCACATCGAGAATCTCCAGCCGAACATGCTTCGCGGTGCCAAAACCCTCGGCCCGATCCAGCTCGATATCCGAGGCAACAATGGCCCAGTCGTTCTGCTTCGGACCGCAGGTGGTCAGAAAGCCATCTTCAATGACCACCTGCTCTTCACTGATACGCGCCAGACTGCCTGCGCGACCGCGCATTTCGGGCCCGTGCAGCAGAAACGTCGCCGTGTTGATGTCCAGGCGCCCGGTATCCACATCGTAGTTCGCATTCTCACCAGTCAGAAGGAAGCCATCACCTCGACTGACCAGTGGCCCCTGAACCGATACCGCGCCCTGTTGCTGGCTGTAGCGGGCTTCTGAACCGGTTACCTGGAAGCCCCCCTGGCGAATCCGGACATCGCCCTGGAGAAACAACTCGCGGTCAATTTCATACCGGGCATTCAGGCCGCTGGCCTCCAGCGGTTGTTCGGCATCAGCGCCATTGGCAAACGCACTGCCAACGCCATTGCTTCTACCGGACGGCAAATAACCACCGTCACAGAACAGGGGCAACGAAGACCGCACCTCGGTTGGCAGCTCCGCCCTGGGCCGCCAGTCAATTTCCGCCGCTGATGGTGCTGTCTGAGCGTGACCTGCCGCCCCCGCCAAACCCAGAAGCGCGGCCAGCAACAAACGGCCATACCGGCTCTGCCACCGGGCTTCCGGCGATTGCAGTGGGCGTTCGGGACATGGCACGGTGGCTGGATCCTGTTCCGGGTGAATTGGAGGACGGGCAATAATAACCGCCGCCTAGTTTACACGTGCCCCCGGGGGTTGTTAACGGAAACTCCGCTGCAAAACCGATTTACCCTCTTTATACTCGTCTGCTAACTTTCGCTGTCAGCGACAACTTAATTTCAGGATCGCAACCCGAGCTATGGATACCCGCCTGCAGTTGCTGACCGACTGGGTCAGACAGTTCCCCGGCTTCGAACAGAGCGAAGCCGAACCGGTTTCCGGCGATGCCAGTTTTCGCCGCTACTTTCGGGTCTGGCAGCACGCCAATCAGGCGATGGCGCCCAGTGACGGCGAGCCATTTATCGTTATGGATGCGCCCCCGGAACATGAAGACTGCGAACCCTTCGTAGCCATCGCACGGCACTGGCATGAGCAGGGCATTGCCGTGCCGGACATCGTCCAGGCCGACCTGAAGCAGGGCTTCCTGCTGCTGGAGGATTTTGGCGACCAGCTGATGCTTGGCCAGTTGAACAACGATTCCGCAGACCAGCTCTACCGAAACGCCCTGGAGGAGCTGACCCTGATTGCCCGCCAAGCCTCCCCCGAGCATTACCCGTTGCCGCCCTACGATGCCACCCTGCTCGAGCGGGAAATGGCGCTGTTTCCGGACTGGCTGCTGGAGCAGCATCTGGGCATGAGCCTGGAAAACAGTGAGCGGGCTCTGCTGGACACCACCTTTTCCATGCTGCGGGAGAGCGCCCTGGCGCAACCGGAAGTGACGGTTCATCGGGACTATCACTCCCGCAACCTGCTGATTCGCCCCAATGAACCGCGCCCTGGCGTCATCGACTTCCAGGATGCAGTCACCGGGCCGGTCACCTACGACGTCGTGTCCCTGCTGAAGGATTGCTACATCCGTTGGCCAGAGGAACGCATTTGCGACTGGCTGGAGGTATTTCGCCAGAGCAGCCGCGACGCAGGCCTGCACCGGGCTGACCCGGAAACCTTCCGCCAGTGGTTTGAGCTGATGGGCATGCAGCGCCACCTGAAAGCCGCCGGGATTTTCGCCCGGCTGTCGATCCGCGATGGCAAGCACGGTTATCTCAATGACATTCCCCGAACCGTGCAGTACCTGATCGTTGCCAGCAGCCGGCAGCCGGCCCTGCGCCACTTCCATGAATGGCTCAGCGACACGGTCATGCCGCGAATCGAAGCGAGCATTGGCCCGGCCCCTGGCGAGGAGCATCCGCACCCGTGAAAGCCATGATTCTCGCCGCCGGCAAAGGTGAACGCATGCGGCCACTGACTCTGGCCACACCAAAGCCCCTGCTCCGGGCCGCCGGCAAGCCTCTGATCAGCTACCATCTGGACCACCTTCGCCGGGCGGGAATCCGGGAAGTGGTTATCAACCATGCCTGGCTGGGTGACCAGATTGAAGAAACCCTCGGTAATGGCGAGCAGTTCGGACTGTCCATTCAATACTCCCGGGAGGGCGAACCGCTGGAAACCGCCGGCGGCATAGTGCGCGCCCTGCCGCTGCTTGCCGATGAAGAGTCTGACTGGTTTGTGGTGATCAATGGCGATATCTGGAGTGATTTCGACCTGTCACAACTGACACCGCCGGCTAACGCGGACGCCCTGCTGGTTGTTACCGACAACCCGCCACATCACCCTGAAGGTGACTTTCACCTGACTGATCAGGGCTGGCTCATTGGCGACGGACCGGAAAAATTGACCTTCACCGGCATCAGCTTGTTGCACCGGCGACTGTTCGAAGGCCTGACCGACCAGTCCGGAAAGCTCGGGCCGGTGCTGCGCAACGCCATGGGCGAAGGCCGCGTGAAAGGTCTTTTCCACCAGGGACAATGGGTAGACGTCGGCACCCCGGAACGCCTGCAGGCGCTGGACAGGCAACTGGGCAACTGGGAATCCGAAAGCCATGGCAGGGAGTAACAGACAACCGGTGCTGCCGGCCCGGATGGACGCCGAGTTTTCCAGCCTGATGCGGGAACTCACGGCCTGCGGCCATCAGGCCCCCGCTCTTATCGAGCGCGCCCACCTGCCCCGCTGGTGCAGGCGCCCCCTGTTCTTCTTCCTCGGTTATATCGCCAAAGCAGAGGGGCGAGTGACTGAAGCCGACATTGGCTATGCAGAATCCCTGATCAAAGCCATGAGGCTGTCAAAGCGTCAGCGACGGCGCGCCATTGGCTGGTTCCAGGACGGGAAGTCAGCCGGGCAACTGCCCTTCATCCGCGGGATGGCCATGCGCCTGTCCCGCCGGCTATGGCCGGCCCCGGCCCTGAAAACCGCCATCTGCCTGTGCCACGCCAGCCAACTGAACGGTCGGCCCGCCAAACCCAGGCGCTATCGCTGCGAGGATGCCATTGACCAGATTGGCCTACCGGTAAGCATCAGCGAGGACATCTTCGACAGCTATGCCAGCAAGGTATGGATCCGGCATAGCGAGAATCTCTCAAGACCCACCAGTTATCAGCAGGCCTGCGAGCTGTTGGGGGTTACCCGGCGGGATTCACTGGAGATCATTAAACGGGCCTACCGCAAGAAGGTCTCCGAGTGCCATCCGGACAAGCTGGCCCAACAGCAGGTCAGCCCCCGCGATCAGAGCCTCGCCAAGGAACGATTGCTTCACTATCAGCAGGCCTGGGAACTGATCAAGCGCCATAACACCTTCCGCTAGTCCTGGCGGGACTCCAGCCAGGCGGCAACGCGGCTGGCGACCCCATCGCCCAGGGTTCCTGGCGCGGGAGTAAGCCAGGGAATCGGTTGTCGCTCAAAGCCACTCATCCCGGCCCGGCGCAACCTCATTCCCATACTCCATTTCGTTTGATCATCAACGGCACTGGAAGGATAAAGCTCCAGCAATTCAGTGCTCAGCGACTCCAGGCGTTCGGGCAGATCTGGACGATCAACGGGGTAAAACTGGGGAGCCACCCAGATAAGCGCAGCGGCATCAGCCCCCTCAAGAACCTGGTTGGTCACGTGAATGCTGGCTCGCCCGATTCCCAGAACAGCCGGTGTTTCGTAGCCTCGCTCAGTCAACTGGGCCAACCCTGCCTGCAGCGTCTGGCTGATCCGGCTTCGGTAGCGCGCCTCAAGATCATCGGCACCCTCTGAAGCCATGACGTCAATCATTACCGATTCCGGTGCTTCCTGCTGCTCATCCGCATCCGTTTCCGCCGATGGCTCTTCTACCACGGGCCGCATCAGGACTTCACTCAGAACCGGTGAGGGCGACTCCAGGCCAAGGGTGAGCACGGCCCAGCCCCTGGAAGCCAGCCCCGCGGCCAGTGCCCCGGTCACTCCGGAAGCGGCGGTCTCGCCCTCGTCCGACAGAACCAGCACCGCGCCGCGAGCCGGCAACCTGGCTTCCGGATAGAACAGCCCCAGTGCCCGGTCACCCTCCTCAAGCTCCAGCCATACCGCTGCTTCGGGAAAGGTCTGGTTCAGGGAGCGCTCGCCGGTGCCGGTCCAGATCAGGGACCGACTTGCTGGCTCCGTAGCCGGCGCCGCCGAATCTTCAGCCTCGCCCGCCGGGCCACCCTCTTCCTGGCCGAAACTGGCGGACGGCATGGCGAACATCAGGGCCAGGATGAAAAACCAGGACACGACCGGCCGGTAAATCTCGAATCTCTGCACAGATACTGATCCTTTGACTGCGAAAAAACGCGACTGAGCTGTTAGACTAGCAGCCATCCTGAATGTGCGGCAGGGACCGCTGACCACGCCATTATCCATTGTTGTGAGAGAGCCGTCATGAATCCTTACCTGATTGCCCCATCCATCCTGTCCGCCGATTTCGCCCGCCTTGGCGAGGAAGTCGACAACGTGCTGGCCGCTGGCGCGGACATCGTGCACTTCGATGTAATGGACAATCACTATGTGCCCAATCTCACCATTGGCCCCATGGTCTGCGAGGCGCTGCGCAAGCATGGTGTGACCGCTCCCATTGACGTACACCTGATGGTATCGCCGGTCGACGACCTCATCCGTACGTTTATCGACGCCGGGGCCAGTTACATTACCTTCCACCCGGAAGCGACCAACCATATTGATCGCTCACTGCAACTGATCCGCGACGGCGGCTGCCAGGCCGGCCTGGTGTTCAACCCTGCCACGCCCCTGCATTACATGGACCATGTGATGGACAAGCTGGACATGGTGTTGCTGATGTCGGTGAACCCCGGCTTTGGTGGCCAGAAGTTCATTCCCGGCACCCTCGACAAACTGCGGGAAGCCCGCAAACGCATTGACGCCAGCAACTACAACATTCGGCTTGAAATCGACGGTGGTGTGAAAACCGAGAACATCCGGGAAATCGCCGAGGCCGGTGCCGACACCTTCGTGGCGGGGTCTGCCATCTTCAACACCGATGACTACAAAACCACCATTGATGCCATGCGCGAAGAGCTGGAGCAGGCCCGCAGGGTGATCAGCCAATGAGCCTGGCGGGTCTGTTCAATCCCCGCTGGCCGGGCGTTGCCCTGTTCGATCTCGACGGCACCCTGGTGGACAGTGCGCCGGATCTGGCGGCCGCAGTTGATCAGATGCTCGAACACCTTGGCCGTTCACCGGCCGGCATTCACCGGGTGCGGAATTGGGTGGGTAACGGCGCCAGCGTTCTGGTTCGCCGGGCACTGGCCGGCCAGGTAGATTGGGAACCGGCCCGACCTAAAGACGATGCCCTGTTCAAGGATGCACTGGCGATTTTCTATCACGCCTACGGCTCCATCAACGGGCAGCATTCAGTAGTCTATGCCGGTGTCGAGGCTTGCCTCACGCATCTGAAGAACCAGGGCTGCCGACTGGGCATTGTCACCAACAAGCCGGAACAGTTTGTGGCGCCATTGCTCGAACAGATGGGACTGGACCACTGGTTTGACCTGACCGTGGGTGGCGACACCCTCCCGGTCAAGAAACCCGACCCCGCGCCCCTGCTTCATGCCATGGAGACACTGGGGGGAACCCGCGGAACCACAGTGATGGTGGGCGACTCCGGGGCCGATATTAATGCCGCACTGGCAGCAGGCATTCCCTGCGTGGCGGTTCGCTACGGATACAATTATGGGCCCGCCGTGGATACCCTCGGTGCCGATGCGGTTGTTGATTCGCTGGCCGAGCTTTTGTAATCTCACAAGGAACTTACATTGAGCATGTCTTTACGGGAGATTCCTGCCGTGCAGGGACTGAATCTGACTGCAGCGCGAGGCATCCTGACTACCCGCGCAACACGATGGTGGCGATGGCGCACCGGCTGAGCAAGCCCGGAGGCTTACTGGCACCTGCCTGTCGAGCCCGCAGCACCTGACGGAAGCGCAGGCTTCCGTCCACAATGCAGATCAGATTTCAGGAAACCGCACCATGACACCCGAGCAATTCGCCGAGCTCGCCGACGCCGGCTTTAACCGCATCCCCGTGTACCGTGAGGTTCTGGCCGACCTCGACACACCTCTGAGCACCTATCTGAAACTCGCCAGCGGGCCCTACTCTTACCTGTTCGAGTCCGTCCAGGGCGGCGAGAAATGGGGCCGTTATTCCATCATCGGGTTGCCCAGCCACGAAGTACTGAAGGTCTTTGACCACAAGGTCGAAATCAGCCGCGGCGGCGAGATTGTCGAAACCGAGGAAGTGGACGATCCGCTGGCCTTTGTCGAGGCTTACCAGAAACGCTTCCATGCGCCGGACCTGGACGAGCTGCCCCGTTTCAATGGCGGGTTGGTGGGCTACTTCGGCTACGACACCGTGCGCTACATTGAGAAGCGGCTGCGCAAGAGCTGTCCGCCCGATCGCATCGGCACGCCGGACATCCTGCTGATGGTGTCCAACGAAATCGTGGTATTCGATAACCTGCGCGGCAAGCTGCACCTGATTGTCCATGCCGATCCTGCCGAGGAAGGCGCGTTTGACAAGGCCCAGGCCCGCATTGATGAACTGGAGAACCGTCTGCACCGGCAAACCGCCGACGCGCCACGCACGCCCGAACACCTTCGCGGCAAAGCGGTGGACGAGAGCGACTTCATCTCCGGCTTCAGCCAGGACAAATTCGAAGCCGCGGTGGACAAGATCAAGGGCTACGTGCTCGACGGCGATGTCATGCAGACGGTGATCTCCCAGCGCATGTCGATTCCCTTCGAGGCACCACCGCTGAACCTGTACCGGTCGCTGCGGGTTTTGAACCCGTCTCCGTACATGTATTTCCTGGATCTGGAGGACTTCCATATCGTGGGCTCCTCCCCGGAAATCCTGGCCCGGGTGGAAGACGAGGAAGTCACCGTGCGCCCCATCGCCGGTACCCGCAAGCGCGGTGCCACCGATGCCGAGGACAAGGCGCTGGAAGCGGAACTGCTGGCCGATCCGAAAGAGATCGCCGAGCACCTGATGCTGATCGACCTGGGCCGCAACGATGCCGGCCGGGTGTCGGAAACCGGTACGGTCCGCCTCACCGACAAAATGATTGTGGAGCGCTACTCCCACGTGATGCACATTGTCTCCAACGTCACCGGCCGGCTGAAAGACAACACCAGTTGCCTGGACGTGCTGCGGGCCACCCTGCCCGCCGGCACCCTCAGTGGCGCACCCAAGATCCGGGCGATGGAAATCATCGACGAACTGGAGCCGGTCAAGCGCGGGGTCTACGGCGGCGCCGTGGGCTATCTGTCGTTCAACGGCAACATGGACACCGCCATTGCCATCCGTACCGCCGTGATCAAGGACAACACCCTGCACATCCAGGCCGGCGCCGGCGTGGTGGCCGATTCGGTGCCCCGCCTCGAGTGGAAGGAAACCATGAACAAGGGCCGCGCGATTTTCCGTGCGGTGGCCATGACCTACAACGATTTCGACCACTGAGGCGGAGGAACAGATTATGTTGCTGATGATCGATAACTACGATTCCTTCACCTACAACGTGGTGCAGTATCTCGCTGAGCTGGGCGCGGACGTGCAGGTCTACCGGAACGATGAAATCACCATCGAACAGATTGAAGCATTAAACCCGGAACGGCTGGTTATTTCCCCCGGCCCCTGCACCCCGAACGAAGCCGGCATCTCCATGGAGGCCATCCGGCATTTCGCCGGCAAACTGCCAATCCTGGGAGTCTGCCTGGGCCACCAGGCCATTGGCCAGGTCTTCGGCGGCGATGTCATCCGCGCCGGCCGGGTCATGCACGGTAAGGTGTCTCCGGTATTCCATAAGGACACTGGCGTATTCCGTGGCCTGAGCAACCCGCTGCAAGCGACCCGTTACCACAGCCTGGTGATCGACAAGACCACCCTGCCCGACTGCCTGGAAGTGACCGCCTGGACCCGCAACGACGACGGTTCCATCGAGGAAATCATGGGGGTTCGCCACAAGACGTTGCCCATTGAGGGCGTGCAGTTCCATCCGGAGTCTATTATGACGGAACAGGGCCACGAGCTGCTGCGCAACTTTCTGAGAACACAATAAGAGGCCAACACATGGACATGAAAGAAGCTCTCAACCGCATTGCCTCCAACCTGGACCTGTCCCGGGAGGAGATGAAGGACGTGATGCGTATCGTCATGAACGGCGAGGCCACGGACGCCCAGATCGGCGCGTTTCTCATGGGGTTGCGGCTGAAAAGCGAAACCATTGATGAAATCACCGGCGCCACCGAGGTAATGCGCGAGCTCGCCACCAAGGTAACGGTCAAGGCCGAGCCGCTGGTGGACATCGTGGGCACCGGCGGCGATGGCGCCAACCTGTTCAACGTGTCTTCCGCCGCTTCGTTTGTGGTGGCAGCTGCTGGCGGGTTTGTTGCCAAGCA
>CAZFQI010000073.1:0-16143 GCA_964520755.1 uncultured Marinobacter sp.
GTTTCTGTCCAGGCGAACTGGTGGGTCAGGCTGAAGCCGTAGTGCTCGTTGTTCATCTGATCAATACTGGACAGGCCGTAGCGGCGGTCCGGGTTACGGTCAAAATCCGCATCGGTGAGGCCAAGGTAGCTGGCGTTCGACGTCTCCTCAGAGTACTGCAGCTTGGCAGTCACGCTCTGGCGGTCACCCTGCCAGCGCAATTTACCGACGTAATCCTCGATATCGAAACCGGTGTCCCGGTTACTGCGATCAATATCCTTGAAGCCCTGCCCGGAGCGCTGCACGGTCTCGAACAGGTAACCCCAATCGCCTGCCACATCGCCGTAAGTCACGTGGAGATCCGTAGAGCCGCGCTCGTTGGTGACCGCCTCAATCTGACCCTGTCGCTGGTCGGGAATGGGTGTTGAAATCAGGTTGACTACGCCCCCTGTGGTTTGCGGGCCGTGACGAAGCAGTGGTGCGCCCTTGAGCACTTCAACCGATGACATGCGCTTCATTGTCGGGAAGTAGTAAGCGGCAGGGTTAGAGTATGGAGCCGGAGCGACAAGGATGCCGTCCTCCATCAATGTGACGTTACTGCTGCGCTCGGCGGTGGCGCCACGAATGCCGATATTAGGGCGAAGTCCATAACCTTCTTCTTCGCGGACATAGACACCCGGAACGGTTTTGAGCACCTGATGGATGTCGGTGACGACCTCAACGTCCATTTGTTCCTGGCCGACAACGTAGCCTGAGCCTGGCAGGGTTTGAGCTGCAGATGCCTCGCCAATGATCTCCATAGGCTGGAGCTCCCGGGTCTCGGCTTCTTCTGCTGCCCAACTGGCCCCTGGGGCCAGGCAGACGGCTACTGCCAATGACAAGGGGGAATGCTTGAACATGCAGTTGATCTCCATTCTTAGATGGTTTTAGAGGAGTAAACGATAATCGATTACATTTAGAGTCGGGGCGAAGTTACGGGGTTTTAAGGATTAAGTCAAGACAAGACAAGCTCTTACAGTCTGGGGAGTCGGAGGATAGAGGTGGGCAGGGCTTTTTTACGATTCGGGGTAAGGGGAAGAGACACTCCCTGGCGAGGGGCCAGGGAGTGACAGAGGTTAGCGGACCTGGTCTGGGTCTGTCTCTCGCGCAATGGCCCTAAAGGCGATGTCCTTGCGATAGAAGGCGCCATCCCACTGGATCCGTGAGGCCAGTTCGTAGGCCCGTTTCTGGGCTTCGGTAACGGTATTGCCAAGCGCTGTGGCGCAGAGTACGCGGCCGCCGTTGGTGACCACCTGGTCGCCATTGAGGCGGGTGCCGGCGTGAAACACTTTCTCGCCTTCGGTCTCGGTGTGTGGCAGACCGGAAATGGCATCGCCCTTGTTATAGCTGCCCGGGTAACCACCCGCAGCCAGCACGATACCAACGGAGGCGCGGTCATCCCACTCGGAGTCGCACTGGTCCAGTTTGCCGTCGATGGCCGCGTCGCAGAGTTCCACAAGGTCGGACTTCATGCGCAGCATGATCGGCTGGGTTTCCGGGTCGCCAAAACGGCAGTTGAATTCGATCACCTTGGGGGTGCCGCTGTTATCAATCATCAGGCCGGCGTAGAGGAACCCCTTGTAGGGATGGCCCTCGGCCGTCATGCCGCGCACGGTTGGATAGATCACTTCATCCATGATGCGCTGATGAATGTCAGCTGTAACCACCGGGGCCGGCGAATAGGCGCCCATGCCACCGGTGTTGAGGCCAGTATCACCGTCGCCCACCCGCTTGTGATCCTGGGAGGTGGCCATGGCCAGAACGTTCTCGCCATCCACCATCACGATAAAGCTGGCTTCTTCGCCTTCAAGGAATTCCTCGATGACCACGCGGCTGCCGGCATCACCAAAGGCGTTATCCGCCAGCATGTCGCGGATTGCATCTTCGGCTTCTTCCAGGGTCATGGCAACGATCACGCCTTTGCCGGCAGCGAGACCATCGGCTTTGACGACGATAGGGGCACCCTGTTCACGAACGTAAGCAAGGGCCTCGTCCACGTCCGTGAAATTGCCATAGCCGGCTGTCGGGATCTTGTGGCGGGCCAGAAAATCCTTGGTGAAAGCCTTGGAGCCTTCCAACTGGGCAGCGCCGGCGCTCGGGCCGAAGACCCGCAAGCCCCGCTGCTCGAATTTATCCACGATGCCTGCCACCAGCGGCGCCTCGGGGCCGACGATGGTGAGCCCGACATTGTTGGTGGCGGCGAAGTTCGCGAGGCCATCCAGGTCCATCACGTCGATGTCGACATTTTCCAGGCCGGCTTCCCGTGCCGTGCCGGCGTTGCCGGGCGCCACAAAAACACGGTCTGCATTGGGGGACTGCGCGGCTTTCCAGGCCAGGGCGTGTTCGCGGCCGCCGGAGCCAATAACGAGAATATTCATGAGCGTATTCCTGTTTCGTCGGATTACGCCGTTGGCTAATCCGACCTACTGTATTCGGGCTTCAGATCGTAGGTCGGATTAGCCAACGGCGTAATCCGACACTCCCAAACCTTCCCTTAATGCCGGAAATGACGCATGCCGGTGAAGACCATGGCAATGCCGTGTTCGTTGGCCGCATCGATCACTTCCTGATCGCGCATGGACCCGCCGGGTTGAATAACGGCGGTAATGCCCGCGGCTGCGGCAGCGTCAATGCCGTCCCGGAACGGGAAGAAGGCGTCGGAGGCCATCACTGAGCCTTTCACTTCCAGGCCTTCGTCGGCGGCCTTGATGCCGGCAATTTTGGCGCTGTAGACCCGGCTCATCTGGCCGGCACCAACGCCGATGGTGCGACCGGCTTTGGCGTAGACAATGGCATTGGATTTGACGTATTTGGCCACTTCCCAGGCAAACAGCAGATCATTGAGTTCCTGCTCGGAAGGCTGGCGCTCGGTCACCACCTTTACATCTTCCATGGCCACCATGCCCAGATCCCGGTCCTGTACCAGAAGGCCACCGGTCACGCGCTTGTAATCCATGGAGCGGGCACGGTCACCATCAAATTCGCCGCAGGCCAGCAGGCGTACGTTCTTCTTGGCGGATACCAATTCCACCGCTTCCGGGGCCACGGTGGGCGCGATGATCACTTCCACAAACTGGCGATCAATGATGGCTTTGGCGGTTTCCGCATCCAGCTCACGGTTGAAGGCGATGATGCCGCCGAAGGCCGAGGTGGGGTCGGTGGCGAAGGCCAGATCGTAGGCCTGACGGATATCGGCACCGATAGCCACACCACAGGGGTTGGCGTGTTTGACGATCACGCAGGCCGGGTCTGCAAAAGGCTTCACGCATTCCAGGGCGGCATCGGTATCGGCCACGTTGTTGTAGCTCAGCTCTTTGCCCTGAAGCTGCTTGGCCGTGGCTACGCAGGCTTCCTTCGGGTTGCGCTCGGCATAGAACGCAGCGCGCTGATGCGGGTTTTCGCCATAACGCATGTCCTGGACCTTCACGTACTGGGCGTTGAAGGTGCGCGGGAAATCGGCATTGTCGTTATCTGGCGTGCGGCCACCCAGGTAGTTGGCAATGGCGCCATCGTAGCCTGCCGTATGCTCAAACGCCTTGACCGCCAGATCGAACCGGGTGCTGTAGGTCAATTGGCCATCGTTGGCATCCAGCTCTTTCAGGACCCGACTGTAATCATTGGCATTGACCACGATGGCGACGTCGTTGTGGTTCTTGGCGGCGGCGCGGACCATGGTCGGTCCACCGATATCGATGTTCTCAATGGCGGTCGCCAGATCACAGTCGGGCTTTGCCACGGCCTCCTCGAATGGGTAGAGATTGACCACAACCATATCGATAGGGCTAATGCCATGCTCGGACATCACCGCATCGTCAGTGCCCCGGCGCCCGAGAATCCCGCCATGGATCTTCGGGTGCAGGGTTTTTACCCGGCCATCCATCATCTCGGGAAAGCCGGTGTAGTCGGAGACTTCCGTTACCGGGATGCTGTTTTCTTTCAGGAGCCGGTAGGTGCCACCGGTGGAGAGCAGCTCAACGCCGCGGTCGGTCAGGGCACGGCCGAATGCGACGATGCCGGTTTTATCACTCACGCTGATCAGGGCGCGACGGACGGAGGTGTTAGCCTGGTTTGCCATGGGTCACTTTCTTCGCTGGAGATGAACGAATAAGGGCCTCGCGAATGGTGTCCGGGAGGCCCTCTTCAAATCAGGGTGTCTGGATTATAGCAGACCGTACTGCTTCAGCTTCTTGCGCAGGGTCCCGCGGTTCAGGCCCAGCATGGTGGAGGCCTTGGTCTGGTTGTTGCGGGTGTATTTCATCACCTGCTCCAGCAGCGGGGCCTCCACTTCGGAAAGCACCAGCTGGTAGACCTCGGTTACCGGAGCGCCGTCCAGTTGGGCGAAGTAGTTTTTCAGGGCGACCTCAACGCTATCGCGCAGGGTGACGGTGTTGCCGCTGCTGTTCACCGTCTGCAACTGATGGATATCATCGTTGGCCGGGGTGCTCAGGTTATCGTTTGCCAAAGTCTCAGCGCTCATGCTGCGAATACCTCTCCATTTCGTAAGCCTGCAAAATACCGTTGAATCGTGTCTCTCTGCTCCAGCGCATCGTCGATGGCGTTGAAGCGTTTGCGGAACTGTTTACCCGGATCGTGGGACTGCAGGTACCAGCCCACGTGTTTTCTGGCAATACGCACGCCCATGGTCTCACCATAGAAAGCGTGCAACGCCTGGAGATGCTCGGTCAGAATATCCTCGACCTCATCAAGCTCCGGTGCGGCCATGTGGCTGCCGGTTTCCAGGAAATGCCGGATTTCCCGAAAAATCCAGGGGCTGCCCTGGGCGGCACGACCAATCAGCAGCCCATCGGCACCGGTATGGTGAAGCACGTCCCGGGCTTTCTCCGGCGATGTAATATCCCCGTTGGCAAACACCGGAATGCTGATGCGGGACTTCACATCGGCGATGGTGTCGTACTCCGCGTTACCCTCGTACTTATCCGAACGGGTCCGGCCATGAATGGCGATGGCCTGAATACCGGCGTCCTCAGCCATCCGGGCGATAACCAACGCATTGCGGTTGTCCCGGTCCCAGCCGGTGCGCATTTTCAGGGTTACCGGAACATCAACTGCCTGAACCACCGACTCAAGAATGTCTCGAACCAGTGCTTCATCTTTCATCAATGCCGAGCCGGCCGCTTTGTTACAGACCTTCTTGGCTGGGCAGCCCATATTGATGTCGATGATCTGGGCGCCGAATTCTGCATTCTGGCGCGCGGCATCAGCCAGCATTTGCGGATCGCCCCCGGCAATCTGCACCGAGCGGGGCTCCGGTTCGCCTTCATGGTTCAGGCGGGTCCGGGACTTGCGCGTATGCCAGAGTTTGCTGTCCGCTATGACCATCTCCGACACCGCCAGACCAGCACCTAACCTCCGGCACAAGAGACGGAATGGTCGGTCTGTTACGCCTGCCATGGGCGCAACAATTAAAGGGTTGGGCAAGGTGTACGGCCCGATTTTTGCCGTTGGCAGCATGATCTGAGTCCGTGTCACAGCGGGTTAAGCAAAGCTCGGGGCTGAGCGGTTGTTCAATAAGTAACCGATCCAGCATCCGAAGGGCGGTAATGATACCGCCGGGTGGACCATGATTGAAGGGGCAGGGCGGTGAAAAAACTGATTATTTTTCGCCCTTTCTGGTTGACTTTTGTTCTGTGCGATGGCCGTCGTCAATCACAATCGAGTAAATACTCGCTTACCAGATCAGGGTGTGTGGGGGCGGAACAGAATGTTGTAGTTGACCGCGTCACGGCCCGGATCCCGTATGCTGATGGCAATGCGCACGGGTGTGTCCGTGGGCATGGCATTCAGCTCCCGGCCTTCACCGGCCAGGTATTCCTCGGGCGTGAACAGGCTCTGGGCAACCACATCGCCATTCAGGTTGGAAAAGGTCAGGGCAATGGCGGGAAAAGGTTGTTCGAAGTCGGCCCGGTTGATGATCACGGCATCGACTACCAGTTGCGACCGGTTATCCGGATCGGTCCGTACCACCAATTTACGGCTCTGTATGGCTTCCACATTGATCAGCGGTTTGAGCTCGCAGCCGGCCAGTTCACATCCTTTTTCATAGAATGGTCGCAACTCGGGAATGGCCGACAGGCGGTCGAACTGGAACCAGGTGACCTGGGCGATCAGAACCCCTATCAGGCCCAGCACAATAACGCTCCAGACTATGGTCCGGATACCGCTTCCGCCTGAATCGACGGCAACGGGGTCACGGCGCAGGTCCCGAAAGGGCGGGTCGGCATGGAAGGAGTCCGCCGGTCGTTCCGGTTCATCGAAATCGAAACCGGATTCGTCCACGAAATCATCGAACGGATCCGATTCTTTGGCGGTCCGGGCGTCCCTGGAAGAGGGTGTTTCGGTCTGTTCGAACACCGGTTCTTCTTCGAGGGTCAGCTCATGGTCCGGTTCCGGTCTGGTTTCCGGCTCGGGCGCTGGTTCTTCCGTCTCTGGTTCAGGGGGTGGTGCGGGGCGCTCTGTGGAAGACGGTTTCTGCGGTGATGGCTCATCATCCTGCAGAATGGCTTCGGCCCAGCTTTCATCGACTGCTTCGTCAGAGGTGTCGGTTTCGGCGTCCTTGTAGTCCGTCTCGTCGCGCTCGTCGAAACTGCGGAAGCTGTCGCTCAGCTCATCGTCGGAGAAGGTCAGTTTGGTGCCGGCATAACGGCCTTCTGCCGCGTCCTCTTCCGGGTTGTCTGCAAATACGAATTCTTCTTCGCTGACGCCGGAGCTTTTCGACGATGACGGGTCGTCTGTCGGTTTCGCCGGCTGTGATGACGGTCGTGTTTTCTCGCCACTGCCTGGAACAATCTGGTGTTCGATGGCATTGAACACGTTCATGCAGTTCCCGCAGCGCACCTTGCCCTTGGCAATGCCAAGCTGCTCGTCGGTTACCCGGAACCGGGTCTGGCAATTCGGGCACTGTGTCTGCAGGCTGCTCTGGGTCATACTTCTTCCTGAAAGCGACTAGGCTACGAGTGTCGGAGTTTAGTCGGTAAGACCGGATTCGTCATCTGTCGTTACGCCGTCCTGTGAGGCGTATCCACTCTTCCCGCTGTTCGGGTTCGTCCATCACAAACCAGGGTTCGTACGCGGCCATCACTTCCCGGGCCTGATTGGACAGTATGCCAGATAGCACCAGGTCGCCCCCGGATCTGGTCCGCGATGCAAGGTGGGGGGCAAGGCCGATCAGGGGCTGGGCCAGAATGTTGGCGAGCATGATATCGGCTTTGGTCTCGGGCTCGTCGTCTGGGAGAAACAGGTCCAGCTTGCTGTCGTCGACACCATTGCGTCGGGCGTTCTCCCGACTGGCTTCCAGAGCCTGGGGGTCAGTATCAACGCCAATAACATGGTCTGCGCCAAGCAGCAGGGCTGCCAGGCCAAGAATGCCCGAGCCGCAGCCATAATCGATAACCTGCTTGCCGTGGGCGTCCTGGCCATCGAGCCATTCCAGGCACAGGGCTGTGGTCGGATGGGTACCGGTGCCGAAGGCCAGACCAGGGTCCAGCATCAGGTTCGCGGCATCGGGGTCCGGGGCGTCATGCCAGCTGGGAACAATCCAGAGCCGCTCGCCGAATTTCAGGGGCTGGAAATCGTCCATCCAGGCCCGTTCCCAGTCCTTGTCCTCAACCAGTGTCACTTCGATTTCGGGAAGCGCTTGCTGGGTTTGCTGGTGCCAGGCATCCCGGATATCGGCGCAAAGCTGCTCGATATCCCGACCGGAATCAAATAATCCGGTCACGGTCGTTTGGCTCCAGAGAGGGGTAGTGCCCGGGTCGGGCTCGTACAGGGGCTGGTCGGCAGCATCCTCCATGGAGACGGCGTCAGAGCCCATCTCCATGAGCAGATCTTCCAGCTGATCCGCATTGTCCGGATCAGCCGGGATCTGGAGTTGTATCCAGGGCATGATTAATCCCGCATCAGTTTCTCAAGGTAGTGGATGGTGAAGTCTACCTGTTTAAAGCCACCATCGCGTACCAGTTTCCGATGCAGGGGCTGGTTGGTCTTGATCCCCTCGACCACCAGTTCGTCCAGCGCGTTCTTCATGCGCCGTCGTGCGATCTCACGGTCATCGCCCCAGGTGATCAGCTTGGCCACCAGGGAATCGTAGAAGGGTGGCACCGTGTAACCGCTGTACAGGTGGGAATCGACGCGGATGCCATTGCCGCCGGGGGCGTGGAAATGGGAAACCTTGCCCGGGCTGGGAACGAAGGTTTTCGGGTCTTCCGCGTTGATCCGGCACTCAATGGCGTGGCCTGAAATGCGTATATCATCCTGGGTATATTGCAGTGGCAGGCCGCTGGCAATGCGCAGCTGTTCGCGGACAATATCCACGCCGGTCACCATCTCGGAGACCGGATGTTCGACCTGGACACGGGTGTTCATTTCGATGAAATAGAACTCGCCGTCCTGGTACAGGAACTCGAAGGTGCCGGCGCCGACATAGCCGATTTCCTTGCAGGCATCGGTGCAGGCTTTGAGGGTGCGCTCACGGGACTCCGCGTTAACGTTCGGGGCCGGGGCTTCCTCTATCACCTTCTGGTTCCGCCGCTGCATGGAGCAGTCGCGGTCACCCAGGTGGATGCAGTTGCCGTGCATGTCTGCAAGAACCTGGACTTCGACGTGTCGCGGGGTTTCCAGGAATTTTTCCAGGTACACGGTCGGGTCGCCGAAGGCATTCTTGGCTTCACTCTGGGTGATCTGGACACCTTTGAGCAGAGCGGCTTCAGAATGGACCACCTGCATCCCGCGACCGCCGCCACCGGAAGCCGCCTTGATCATGACGGGGTAGCCGATTTCGCGGGCAATCCGCAGGGTCCGTTCTTCGTCGTCATCGAGGGGGCCATCCGATCCCGGCACGGTCGGAACGCCGGCCTTGATCATGGCATTGATGGCCGACACCTTGTTGCCCATCAGCCGGATGGTGTCGGCCTTCGGTCCGATAAATCGGAAGCCGCTTTTCTCAACCTGCTCGGCGAAATCGGCGTTCTCGGCAAGAAAGCCGTAGCCGGGATGGATACCGACGGAATCAGTGACTTCCGCAGCACTGATAATGGTCGGGATATTCAGGTAGCTGTCGGTGGCACTGTTCGGGCCAATACAGACCGACTCGTCGGCCAGGCGCACATGCATCAGATCACGATCGACCTGGGAATGCACTGCCACGGTCTTGATGCCCAGCTCCTTGCAGGCGCGCAGAATCCGGAGGGCAATTTCACCCCGGTTTGCGATCAGAACTTTTTCTAACATGGCCATGAGTAACTATTACCCCGTTCAGGAAATGGCGACCAGGGGCTGGTCAAACTCAACCGGCTGGCCGTTCTCGACCAGGATCTCCGTGACGGTTCCGCTTTTGTCCGCCTCGATCTGGTTCATCATCTTCATGGCTTCCACGATGCAGACTACATCACCGACATTGACGGTCTGGCCGACTTCCACGAACGCCTTGGCAGTGGGCGATGGGGAGCGATAGAAGGTGCCTACCATCGGGGATTTCAGGGTATGGCCGGTCGGGGCGGCAGGTGCGGAGGATTCTTCCGCAGCCGGAGCCGGGGCGGCAGGCGCAGCGGCCTGGGGTGCCGGGGCCGGATAATGGCTCATGTACTGGGGAGCGGCGGCCGGCTCGCGGCGCCGGGAGATGCGCACCGAATCGTCGGCTTCGTGAATCTCCAGCTCCTCGACGTCAGATTCCTCGAGCAGCTCGATCAGTTTCTTGATTTTACGAATATCCATAGTCAGTCCAGTCCCGTTTTGTCAGGTCTATCGGTGAATGCGTTTCAGGGCCGCCTGGAGTGCGAGGTCGTACCCCTGGCTACCCAGCCCACAGATAACGCCTTCGGCGATATCCGAGAAATAGGAGTGATGCCGGAACGGTTCCCGTGCATGCACGTTGGAAAGATGCACTTCAATGAAGGGGATTCCCGAGGCCAGCATGGCATCCCGCAGGGCAACGCTGGTGTGGGTGAAAGCCGCCGGATTTATGATGATGAAATCCACGCCTTCCGCCCGGGCCTCGTGAACCCGTTCAATCAGTTCGTATTCGGCGTTTGACTGCAGGTGCAGCATGTGGTGTCCCTGCTCTGCCGCCAATGAGCGCAACCGGTCGTCGATATCTGCCAGTGTCTCGTAACCATAGACCTCTGGCTCGCGGGTGCCGAGCATGTTGAGGTTGGGGCCATGGAGCACGAGAATTGTCGACATGGTTTTTTCTGCCTTCGATGTCTTTTTACAGGATCGCCGAATTTAACGGCATGTTCCCCCAATGGTGCGTGCTTGTTTAGCTCAGATCAACACTTTTTGACAATCTTCCCTGTTGTCCATTGGTCGTAAAAAGACGGCAAATGAATCGAAACGGGATGTTTCCGCTGATGACAATCATTGTCGTGAACAGCAGCGCGAACTTCTATACGACGTTGGTTTCATAAAAGGTAGCAGCCGCACAGGGCCTGAGCCATGTCCGACGCGAAATTGTCCGGGGCGCTCTGCGCAGAGTGTTTTCGATGGTTTCTGGGGGCTGTGAAGTGGCAGGTGGGCCGGGACGGCCCACGATCAGGAGTCAGCCAGGGTTACGCAGTTGCGGCCAAGTTCCTTGGAGCTGTATAGCGCCCGGTCTGCCCGCTCGCACAATGCCTGGGAGGTGTCGTCATTCCAGGATGCGATGCCGCAACTGAAGGTGACGTTGAATTCGCGGTCGCCGGCCGGCTGCTGCAGCTCGGAGAAACGCTCCCGGATTTCGTTAAGCACGTTGCGGGCATCGCTGGGGCGAGTGTTGGGCAGAATGATGGCAAATTCCTCTCCGCCATATCGGCCAATGTGATCGGTCTTGCGAAGGCGCTGCTTGAGAAACATCGACAGGCTGCGCAATACCCGGTCGCCGATCGGGTGGCCGAACGTGTCGTTCACCTTCTTGAAGTAGTCGATATCGATCATCGCAAAGCACAGCGGCTGGCTTTTCTGACGCGCCCGGACGATTTCCTGGTCCAGCAGGTAGAGTGTATGGGTGTGATTGAACAGGCCGGTCAGGCTGTCGCGGATCATCAACGCCAGCAGCGAACGGGCGCGCCGCCCACGGTTGTGGATGGTGGCTATCAGGTGCTTCGGGTCGATTGGCTTGGTCAGGAAATCATCGCCCCCGAGGCTCATGGCATGGAGCTGTTTGCTGACGTCTTCTTCGGCCGACAGGTAAATGATGGGCACGCTGTGAAAGCGGTCCTGCTGTCGGATCACCCGGGCGATTTCCATACCGGTACAGCCGGGCATATACATATCCAGGATGATGATCTCCGGAGAAAACTCCTCCAGAGCATAAATGATCTGCATCGGGTCGGTGATGATGTGGGCGGTCATGCCCGCCTTTTTCAGCACTGTTTCCATGTACTTGGCCTGGGCCCGGGAGTCGTCCAGAACCAGAACCTTGTAGGGCTCCACGGTGTTGCCGTGGGTGTAGGTTTCGATTTTTTCGATCAACTGGCCGGGGTCGACAGCCGGATAGAAGAATTCTTCTCCGCCGCAGCGGGAAGCCTGCAGACGGGTCTCGATGGAGCCGTCCTCGTCACTCATGAAGATAATCGGGATGGGCGTGTCGTGCCTTTCCTGCAGGCGCTCGATGGTTGTAATACCGGCATTGGGCGACCCTCCAAAATTGACGTCCACCAGGATGGTCTCCGGCTTGTGGAGTGCGCAGGCCTCGGTCAGTTCTTCAGCGTTGGCAAAGGCCGAGGCCCGAAATCCGAAAAATTCCAGCTGCCGGATCAGGCGGCCTGCCATTTCCTGGTTGGCCAGGGCGATGTAGACCGGGGTGCGGCGGAACTGATGGGGCGATTCGGAACTGTTGAGGTCGGTCCTGCGAAGTGTACTCTGGGACAGCGTTTCGATGGCATCCTGCAGTTTCCGCTCAAGGCTTTCGTCAAGCGCTGTTCCCGGTTCCCACTGGTTGATCAGTTCAAGAGTAGTCTTGCCGGCCCTGGCATGACTGTCCATTTCGAAACGCTGGGCGTAACGCACCAGTTTGTCAGCAGCGGCCGCGAACTCGCTTCGATGGGCGGCGGCCTTGTCCCGGTCTTCGTGAATTTTCTGCCAGGTGTCCAGAACAACCCGGGCCTGGGTTGTTACACGGCGTGCGAAATGCTGCCTGAGTTTTTCTTTCTGGCTTTCGTCGTTCATGTTGCTCGGGCCTGCCTCTTTTTCGTTATTGATCGTCCTTCCCCGGTGTGGACGATTTCAAGCTTAGACTCCTTACAGAGTCTATAGTGTTTAATGTTGTCGGCGTAGGTTGCGCTATGTAAATGTTTGTCAACTCTGCGGTGCAGGTCACAATCGCCTGGCCGGCTGGCTCACAGCCAATCCGGAGAAGCTCCCCCATGGCACGGAAGCAAACCCCCATAAAGCGGAAGCAGCAGGGCGTGGTTACCCTGCGAACGATGCTTCTGGTGTTGACCGGCAGTTTGCTGGTCACCTTGCTGGTGGCGGTGTTCATTACCAGCTACGGGTATTTCCGGGATTATGTCTCGGACCAGCTCGCCGGCCATGCCCGCGACGGGGCAACCGCCATCGGCTTGTCCCTGTCCAACGCCATCGACGGCCGTGATCCGGTTGCCTCCGCCTCACTGATCGATGCGGTATTCGATAGCGGGCGATACCTGTCAGTCAGCTACCTCAATCATCAGAACGAACAGATCGCCGGTCGCGCCATGACGCTCAATGAAGTGGCTGTGCCGTCATGGTTCCGCTCCTTTGCAGACCTTCCCCTGCCGGTTGCGGAGGCCGAAGTGGTCCGTGGCTGGAGCCGCCTCGGGACTGTTCAGGTAATCAGCCACCCCGGTCGCGCCTACGAAGATCTGTGGCGAATCACCATTGGGCTGACTGCCAGTACCACTATCATCGGGGGGATCGGGCTGTTTGCCGTCTTCCTCTTGTTGCGGCGTACCCTGCGCCCGCTTCGCGCCCTGGAGGATCAGGCGAAGGCCCTGGGCCAGAGGGATTTCAGAAAAAGGGTCTCGTTCAAGTCGACCCGGGAGATCAATCAGGTAACCGACGCCATGAATCAGATGGCGGATGATCTGGGCCAGCTTTTCGAGGGGCAGGCCAAACTCATTCAGCACCTGCGGCGGGTAAACAACGAGGACTCAGTGACCGGACTGGCCAGCCGGAGCGCGTTTGATCAGCGACTGAAAGTGGAAGTTGAATCCGAGGAAAAGGCCGCGCCCGGGATTCTCATTCTGATTCAGTTGGCTGACTTTTCCGGGTACAACCAGGCCTACGGCCGGAGCGAAGCGGACAGGTTGCTATTGCGAGTGGCGACCGTGGTTGCCGAATTTGTCATGGAGCATGTCGGGGCGTTTGCCGGGCGCCGGACCGGCGCCGAATTTGCCGTTTTTCTACCCGGCGTGATACCGGTCGATGCCGGTGTCTGGTGCCGGCAACTGGTGAATGACCTGGACGGGGTGTATGCAGATCTTGCCTCACCCATGGATACTGCGGTACATGCCGGACTGGCGAGAACGCTTGGGGGCCGTGGGGCCCGCGATCTCATGGCGGCTGCGGATGAAGCGCTGCGTGCCGCCCAGAGCAGCAACGAGACAGGCTGTCACCTGGCCGATCCTGACAAGGATGGCCATCACAATATGGAAACCTGGAGGGTGATTATCAGCCAGGCAATTCGCCAGCAGACGCTGTCGCTCTGGCTCCAGCCCATGATCAACGAAGGCCGGCTCATGCCTGTTTACCATCAGGTGTTCTCCCGCATCGATTCTGCAGAAGGAGCCCTGAAGGCAGGGACCTTTGTGCCAATGGCCGAGCGGTTCGGGCTGATTTCCGACATTGATCGTCTGCTGGTTCAGCGGGTACTTGGTCGTTTGAAGGATTTGCCGGATCAGCCACTGGCCGTCTCGCTCGGCAACGCGTCCGTGGCCAGCGAGACCTTTCGTACGGACTTGCTTGAGCAGCTTCAGCAAGCCGGTTCACTGGCCCGTAATCTCTGGATCGGCATCTCGGAACAGGCCATTCACCACCACCGCACAGCGGTGGGCTTGCTGGTCAGAGCGCTGGGGCGCCTGGGGGTTCCGGTACTGGTCGACCGCTTTGGCGTTGGAGGCGTGCCATTCAGTTACCTGAGAAATCTGAGGTTTCAGGGCCTACGTATCGATAACAGCTTCATTCACGATATCGACACCCACGAAGACAACCGCTTCTATATCGAGTCCGTTGTGGCCATCGCACACAGCCGCGGAGTGAAAGTGTTCGCCACAGGAGTGGAAACCGCCGCGGAATACTCGGTACTCTGTAAACTGGGTATCGACGGAGCCATGGGTTACCATCTGGGCCGGCCGTTTGCCGCTGACAATCAACAGACAGGGGATTAAAAGTCATATGCCAGGCAAAATCAGACAGTACTTCAAGGACAAGAAAGACGATGTTCAGGATTATGCCGGTGGCAGCGGCGTAATCGGCAAACTGATTCTGGCATTGGTTGTGGTCTACCTGCTGGTCGCGCTGGTGCTTGGCATGATCTGGAGCAGCGAGCCGGAAACCTACTCGGTGCGCGAACACACCCGCTCGGTTGCCAACTCCATGGAGAGAGAGCCCATTACCGGGTTCGCCACAACCGTCACCATGATCCGGATTGCAGAAACCCTGCTGGACAAGCCCGGTGGCTATATCTCCAACGATATTTTCCCGCCGGGACTGTGGCTGGACAATATGCCCAACTGGGAATACGGCGTTCTGGTCCAGCTCCGTGACCTGTCTCGCGCCATGCGCAAAGACATCAGCCGCTCCCAGAGCCAGTCCGCGGAAGATCGGGATCTGACCATCGCAGAACCCCAGTTCCATTTCGACAGCGAGAGCTGGGCAATTCCGTCTACCGAGGCAGAGTACCGTCGGGGCATCACCGCTCTGAAACGTTACCTTGATCGGCTGTCGAGCCCGGACCAGGCCGACGCCCAGTTTTTCGCCCGAGCGGACAACCTAAGCAATTGGCTGGCGGATCTGGAGACTCGCCTGGGGAGTCTGTCCCGTACGCTTGGTGAGAGCGTTGGCAAGGCATCGGTATCAGATTCGGTGATTACCATGAACTCCGGTGATCCTCTTGCTGAGGAGGCGACCGGAGAAGATGTGAAAACTCCCTGGACCAAAATTGATGACGTTTTCTATGAGGCCCGCGGCAGCTCCTGGGCGCTTCTGCACATCTTCCGGGCGATAGAAGTAGATTTCCGGAAAGTGCTCCAGGACAAGAACGCCATGGCCAGCGTGCGGCAGGTAATCATCGAGCTGGAGGGTGCCCAGGGCGAAATGTGGAGCCCTGTCATTCTCAATGGCAGTGGCTTTGGCGTACTGGCCAACCATTCACTGACCATGGCCGCTTACCTTTCCCGGGCCAATTCCGCGATCAGTGATATGCGGGATCTGCTGTCCCGGGGCTGATGTCAGCCACGGATCATCCAGACACAAAAAACCGGGCGCGCGGCCCGGTTTTTTAATGCCATGAAAAGTCCGGCTCAGCCTTTATAGGCGTTCACGGAATCCACGATAGCTTTCCTGGCAGCGTCGGCATTGTCCCAGCCTTGCACCTTCACCCACTTGCCCGGCTCGAGGGTCTTGTAGTTCTCGAAGAAATGCCTGATCTGGTCGCGCAGCAGCTCGGGCAGATCGTCGATTTCCTTGACGTCGTGGTAGGTGGTGGTCAGCTTGTCATGGGGAACCGCAACCAGCTTGGCGTCGCCACCGGCTTCGTCTTCCATGTTCAGGACACCTACCGGGCGGCAGCGAATTACCGAGCCAGCCTGAATCGGGTAGGGGGTCACAACCAGCACATCCAGGGGGTCGCCGTCGTCCGCCAGGGTGTGCGGGATGAAACCGTAGTTGGCCGGGTAGAACATGGGGGTCGCCATGAAACGGTCTACCAGCAGGGCGCCCATGTCTTTGTCCAGTTCGTACTTCACCGGGGAGCTGTTGGCCGGGATTTCGATGGCAACGTAGATGTCTTCAGGCGGGTTCTTGCCTGCGGGAATGTTGTCGAATTGCATGTGCGATCCTTCCTGGTACGTTAAAGGTACGTTTAACTGCGGTTAAAAAGTGGGCGCAATTATACGGGAGTATCCTGCAGTTCGAAACTAAACCTTGGTCGTTGAG
>CAZFQI010000074.1:0-1336 GCA_964520755.1 uncultured Marinobacter sp.
GAGGGGCGGGCTTGCGGGGTGGCAGGTGGATTTTTCTTGGAAAAAGAACTCGCTTTGCTCAGACACCTTTTTCCGGCGAAAAATCCACCTGCCACCCCGCGCCGACGAGCAACACGGGTTCACCAGCTTAAAGACTCTTGTGCTTTTGTAGGTTGGATTAGCCGCAGGCGTAATCCAACAGATTTTGTCGGATTACGCTTCGCTAATCCGACCTACAAACTCCCAGATTCGCATCCTTGTGGTTTCTTTCCTCCCAAAAATATCGCTGCTGCCCGTCGGTAGGGGGTGGGGGTATCTTTTCTGACAGGGAAAAGCTGTCTGAGCGAAGCGAGTTCTTTTCCCCGAAGAAAAGATACCCCCACCCCCGTACCTGCCCGCCAAACCTCAGGCTGCAGAGCGACCATACTCCCAAACCTCAGGCTACCGAAGACAGTCTCCCAGCCTCAGGCCGAACGAGACCGGGCCACAGACCCAGACCCCAGGGCAACCTCGGCAACCGTATGAAGCTTCTCCAGTTGCGACTGCAACATGGCAATCGGCCGAGTGCCCTCCAGAGTCAGCGCGATATCCAGATGCTCGCCGGCGGTTTCAACGGCCATGGTGGCGATCCGGAACCCTCGGATGCGGACCACCTGGCAGAGCCGCTCCAGGGCGGCGGCTTCGTGGGTCATTCGGCAGTTGATGGTGTAGCTGGGCGTTGAAGGCTGGCTTTGCGGGTTCATGCAACTTGCTCCTTGCTGGCTTTGGCGGTGCGGGCGGTTTCGTCGATCATGTCCGTGTTGCTGGCGCCGGGTTTGACGATGGGCCAGACGTTTTCTTCCCGGCTGATGGCCACGTGCAGCAGCATCGGGCCGTTGTAGGCCAGGATGGTTTCGATGCCCCGGCGGATCTGGTCGGTGCGTTCGATGTGCAGGGCCGGGATGTCGAAGGCCCGGGCCATGGCGACGAAGTCGGGGTTGTCGTCCAGGTTTATCTGGCTTTCCCGGTTGTTGTAAAACAGTTCCTGTTGCTGGCGGACCATGCCCAGGCACTGGTTGTCCATGACGATCAGTTTTACCGGCAGGTTGTAGCGGCGGATGGTGGCCAGTTCCTGGGCGTTCATCATGAACGAGCCATCGCCGGTTACGTTGATGACGGTGCTTTCGCGATCCGCAAACTGGGCGCCGATAGCGGCGGGCAGGCCGAAGCCCATGGTGCCGAGGCCGCCGCTGGTGAGGTGGTGGCGTGGATGATCGAACTCGTAGTGTTGTGCCACCCACATCTGGTGCTGACCAACGTCGCAGGCGATCACGGTGTCGTCCGGTGCAATCCGGGAAAGCTGGCGGATGAAGGCCGG
>CAZFQI010000074.1:1436-16136 GCA_964520755.1 uncultured Marinobacter sp.
CAGGTCGGTTGAAGTTGTTTCATGGGGCTCAGTTTGAGGGACGGGCGCATTGGCGGCTTCGGTCAACAACAGGTCTTTGGGAATATCAATCCAGACCGGTCCGGGGCGACCGCTCTGGGCCAGCTCGATCGCCTCTTCCATGATGGTTGGCAGGCTGTCCGCATCGTCGATCAGGTAGCTGTGTTTAACGATGCCCAGGGTCATGCCCAGAACGTCGGTTTCCTGGAAGGCGTCGGTGCCGATCAGGCCAGACGGCACCTGGCCGGTGATGACCAGCATGGGAATGGAGTCCCGGTGGGCATTGGCAACGCCGGTGATCAGGTTAGTGGCGCCGGGGCCCGACGTTGCAATGCAGACGCCCAGCTTGCCACTGGCCCGGGCGTAGCCGTCTGCCGCCAGGGCGCAGCCCTGTTCATGGCGGCACAGCACGTGCTCCACGCCCACATCGTCCACAAGCGCGTCGTACAGCGGCATGATGCAGCCGCCCGGATAACCGAAAACCGTGCTTATGTTGTGGCGGTGGAACGCTTCAAGAATGTGCTGTGCGCCGTTCATGGTCGTTTTTCCCTTTTCTTTTGCCGTAAAAAAAGAAACCCCCGGGACCTTTCGGTGCCGGGGGTTTCTGGTGTCTTGTCAGGTTTGTCGCTATCTCACCCGCTTGTCCACGCAGAAGCCCCCGGACGGTACCACGACCACCAGGACAAGCTTCACAAGGACAATCACTGCGTTGAGATTCATAAAATCGACAGTCTGCTCTGAATTCGTAAAAAGATTCTGTGTAGAATCTAACCCACGTTTTTAGCCGGATGCAACCGTTAATTGCCGGTTTTTTCTGCCAACCTCCGATTCAGGAACAGTGAGCATTCAATGACGAAAGCAAAATGGGGTTCTCTCGGACTGTCACTTCTGATCGTGATCGCGCTGGTGATCTGGATGGCGACCGGCGAGGTGAAGGTGGCCAGTGACGAAGCTCCGGATCGTCAGGACAGCGACGATGGCCAGCCCACAACCGTGCAGGTGGAAACCCTGACGGCACGGCTGCATGAGCCGGGTCTGATGCTGCAGGGCCAGTTGGAGCCCTGGAGTTCGGTGATGCTGAGTGCCCAGGTGCCCGGGCGGGTGGAGTCCCTGGCAGTGGGGCTTGGGGAGCAGGTCCGGGAAGGTCAGACATTGCTTACGATTGCCGATGAGGGAAGGAGCGCGGCGGTGTTGCGCTGGCAGTCCCGGGTTCGGAAACTGGAAGCGGACCTGGTGGCTGCCCGCCGGCTCCGCGCCAATAACCTCGCCTCGGAATCCCAGATTTTGAGCCTGGAAAGCGAGCTTGCTGCCGCTGAAGCGGAGCTGACCGGTGCCCGACAGGCCATCAGCCACCTCACTCCCGAGGCGCCTTTTGACGGCATTATCAACAGCAAATCGGTGGATATTGGCGATCTGGTGCAGGTAGGTTCCCCCCTGTTTCAATTGGTGAGGGTGGATCGCCTGAAGGCTAGCGCGCAGATCCCCCAGCAATCAGTGGGCAATGTGGCGCCCGGTCAGTCTGTTCGTGTGGATTTGCTGGATGGCAGCCGTCTTTCTGGCGTGGTCACATTTGTGGCCAGCGCAGCCTCGCCCGAAACCCGGAGTTTTGCGGTGGAAATCGCGGTGGAGAATCCGGATCGCAAACGGGTGGCCGGTGGCAGCGCCAGCCTGCGGGTGGCATTGCCGGAGGTAAGGGCGATGTTTATCTCACCCGCCTACCTCTCCCTCGGTGATGACGGTCGCCCCGGTGTGAAATACGTGAACGGTGAGAACCGTGTCGAGTTCGGTGAAGTGAAACTGCTGAGCGTCTCCACCGAGGGCGCCTGGGTTACCGGTTTGCCGGATGAGATCCGGCTGATTACCCGGGGCGGTGGTTTCGTAAGCACCGGTGAACAGGTTGTGCCGGTTGATACCGCTGAAGACAGGGGCTAGACCGAATGCGCGCACTGATCTTCGCAGCCATTGATCGTAGCCGGACCACCTTGCTGACGCTCCTGTTCCTCCTGCTCGGTGGTATTGCGGCGTTTCAGACCATCCCGAAGGAAGCCAACCCCGACGTCACCATCCCCATGATCTATGTCTCCATGACCCTGGATGGCATCAGCCCGGAGGACGCCGAACGCCTGTTGGTGCGGCCCATGGAGCAGGAGCTGAGATCACTTGAGGGCATCAAGGAAATGCGGGGCACCGCCTCGGAAGGCCATGCCTCGGTGATGCTGGAGTTCGACGCCGGGTTTGATCCGGACAAGGCGCTTCAGGACGTGCGGGAGAAGGTGGATACCGCCCGTACCAAGCTGCCCCAGGAAGCGGATGAGCCGAGGGTGAATGAGATCAACGTTTCGTTGTTTCCGGTGCTGTCCGTGGGCCTGTCTGGCCCATTGTCGGAGCGGGAGCTGATAACCATCGCCCGGCGGTTCCAGGATGCCATTGAATCCATTCCGGAAGTCCTGGAGGTGGAGATTGGTGGCGATCGTGAAGACCTGCTGGAAATCGTAGTGGATCCTCAGGTGCTGGAGAGCTATGGCGTTGATTTTGATCAGCTGGCTTCGCTGGTAACCCGCAACAATCAGCTGGTGGCAGCCGGCTCGCTGGATACCGGCAACGGCCGCATGGCCCTGAAAGTGCCCGGGGTGATCGAAACCATCGAGGATGTGATGTCCATGCCGATCAAGGTGGATGGTGACACGGTGGTCACCTTCGGCGACGTGGCCATGCTCCAGCGCACCTTCAAGGATCCCACCGGCTTTGCCCGCATCAACGGCGAGCCGGCGCTGGTGCTGGAAGTGTCCAAGCGCTCCGGCGCCAACATTATCGAGACCATTGCCCAGGTTCGTGAGTTGATCGATCAGGCCAGACCGGAGCTGCCGGACTCTCTGGAAATCCGCTACATCATGGACCAGTCCGAGGAAGTGCGGGATATTCTCAGTGATCTTCTGAACAATGTGCTCACTGCCATCGTGCTGGTTCTGATTGTGGTGATTGCCGCCATGGGACCACGTTCGGCGGTGATGGTGGGGCTGACCATTCCTGGCGCCTTCCTCACGGGCATCCTGGTGATCTGGAGCATGGGGCTCACGCTCAACATCGTGGTGCTGTTCAGCCTGATCCTGGTGGCGGGCATGCTGGTGGATGGCGCCATTGTTGTGTCAGAGCTGGCGGACCGGAACCTGTCGGAAGGGCAGACGGTAAAACATGCCTGGGCCGAGGCGGCCAGCCGCATGGCCTGGCCCATCATTGCCTCTACGGCAACTACGCTGGCGGTGTTCGTGCCGTTGCTGTTCTGGCCCGGCGTGGTGGGGGAGTTCATGAAATTCCTGCCGCTGACGGTCATTATCTGCCTGGTTGCTTCCCTGGCCATGGCGCTGGTATTCCTGCCCGTGCTGGGCAGTACCAGTGGCGGACGGCGGGCGCGGCAGGGCCACTCGCAGGGACGCATGATGGAGGGCTATCGGCGGGTGCTGGCACGTCTGCTCAGGTCACCGGGGCTGACTCTGGTTGGCGTACTCCTTGTAATCGCAGTGATCTATGCCGCCTATGCCCGCTTTAACCACGGGGTGGAGTTCTTTCCCAGTGTGGAGCCGGATTCGGCACAGGTTCAGGTCAGGGCGAGAGGCGATCTTTCAGTGTGGGAAAGAGATGCCATTGTCCGGGAGGTGGAGCAGCGGCTTCGGGGCATGCCGGAGGTAAAAGCTCTGTATGCCCGTTCGATGGTCAGCGCCGGTTCCCAACTGGCACCGGATGTGGTGGGCGTTCTGCAGTTCCAGTTTACCGACTGGTTCACCCGGCGTCCGGCCAGTGCGATTCTGGAAGACTTCCGCGACATGACTTCCGATATTCCGGGTATTGAGCTGGAATTTCGCAAGCAGGAAGGTGGGCCCGCCGAAGGCAAGCCGATAGAGCTTCAGGTGAGCAGCCGGGAGGCGAACAGTCTCAACGGCTACGTGGACGAGATCAAAGACCGCATGCGGAATCTGGGTGGCTTCGTGGACATCGAAGACGACCGCAGCCTGCCGGGCATCGAGTGGCGGCTGCAGGTCGACCGGGAAGCCGCAGCCCGCTTTGGTACTGATGTGCTGGGCATCGGCAGCGCCGTGCGCCTGGTGACCAACGGTTTGAGGCTGGCCACCTACCGCCCGGAAGACGTGCGGGACGAAGTGGACATTGTGGTGCGCGTGCCCAACAACTGGCGGGAGCTGGACCATCTGCAGCGCCAGACAATCCACACCTCGAGAGGCCAGGTGCCGCTCTCGGAGTTTGTTGATCTGCGGCCGGGTGACAAGACCAACAGCATTGTTCGGGTGGATGGCCAGCGTACGGTGACCATCAAGTCGGACCTGGCACAGGGTCGCCGCGTGGATGAGCTGCTGCGGGCCCTGCAGGCGGAGATGCCGGAGCCACCGGAGGGTATTTCGGTGAAGTTTGCCGGCGAGAACGAGGATCAGCAGCAGGCCTCCAACTTTTTGGCCACCGCCTTTCTGGTGGCGATAGGGCTGATGCTGCTGATACTGGTGACCCAGTTCAATTCTCTGTACCAGACCTTCCTGATTCTCTCGGCCATTGTGCTGTCCACGGCCGGGGTCCTACTGGGCCTGCTGGTGAATGGCCAGTCGTTCGGCATTGTGATGGTGGGCATGGGGACGATTGCCCTGGCGGGCATCGTGGTGAACAACAACATCATTCTGATCGATACCTACAATCAGATGCGGAAGGATGGCATTGAGGCTTACGAGGCCGCCCTGGAGACAGGCTGCCTGCGTCTGCGGCCTGTGCTGCTGACAGCTATTACCACTGTGCTGGGCCTGATGCCCATGGTTCTGGGGGTAAATGTTGACCTGTTGACGCCTTCGCTGGGCCTGGGCGCGCCCTCAACCCAGTGGTGGACCCAGTTGTCCAGCGCCATCGCCGGTGGGCTGGCGTTTGCCACTGTGCTGACGCTGTTGCTAACGCCGGCATTGCTGGTACTGGGTAACCGGACCGGCCAGGCCTTCGGGAGGCTGACCGGCCGGTTTCGCAGCGCCTAGTGCTTGATTCGGTTTGCCAGTTCCTGCGCCCGGTTTGCCATGGCTTCGAGTTCGGGCACGGTGCGGAGGTTATTTTCGGCTGCCTTATGCATGGATTCTGAAGTTTCGGCGACATCCGTGACATTGCGATTGATGTCTTCACAGACACTGGTCTGCTCTTCGGCTGCAGTGGCTACCTGGGTGGTTGCATCATTGATGCTGCCCATCCGCCGGTTGATTTCCGCCAGGGTGTTGCGCACCGCTTCAACTGCCTCACTGCTTTCCTGAGCCACTACGCCCGAGGCCTGCATGAATTCGGTGGCATCCCGCGAGGCACCGCTGATGGCGCCGATGATCTGGTCGATCTCGACGGTTGCTTCCTGGGTTTTGGCCGCCAGGTTGCGCACCTCATCGGCTACCACGGCAAAGCCGCGCCCCGCGTCGCCTGCCCGGGCGGCCTCGATGGCGGCGTTCAGGGCCAGCAGGTTGGTCTGGTCCGCGATCTCCCGGATGACCTGCATGACATCGCCCACTTTTTTACCGTCGTTGGCGAGCTGGTTGACGGTTTCGGCCGAGCTTCGGATCTGGTCGGTCAGACGGCGCATGCTGTCTACCGCCTTGTTGATCTGTGAGTCCGCCGTAGCGGTTTCATCCGATGTCTGACCGACTTCGGTGGCCACCGAGGCAGCGTGACTGGCCACGTCTTCGGCGGTGGCGGACATTTCGTTCATGGCCGTGGCTATCTGTTCTATGCGCTGGTGTGCCAGGTCGGACTGGCTGACAACGCTATCGGCGTTCTGGCGGATGAGGTCGCCGGTCTCGTTCAACTGCCTGGCATTCTCGCTCAGCTGGGTGCCGGTATCGCTGAGAAAGCGGTGCAGACTGCGGGCAGCGTCGGCTAATTGCCCCAGCTCGTCGGCGCGCTGCATGGTGACAGGATCCGAAAGGTCTCCGTCGCCCAACCGGGCGATCTGTGAGGTGAGTTTCTGTGCCGGCCGGACCACACCCGACAGCAGGATCATGATCAGCGCGATGGTACCCAGAATGATGGCTGCAATCAGAAGACCCGCCACCAGCCAGCTACGCTCGCTGACAACGGTGTTCAGGGTTCTGGCCCGGTCGAGGCTGTCTTCCCGGACTGCGGTTGCGGCATCTACAATCAGTCTGGCTGGTTCACGGTCGATCCCCTGTACCGCGGCATCGCCTGCGTTTGGATCAAAGCCGGAGCGGGTGAACGCCTGGAATCCGTCACGGTAGGCCCGTCCCATTGTCCGGTGTGCCTGTTTGAAATCAGACATCAGGGCCTTTGCCTGTGGCTCCTGAATGCGGGGGATCAGGTCATCAAGCTGGCTCTGTATCGATGCTTCGCGCTCCTGGAATCGGTTCCAGTATTTGTCCAGTTGTTCCGGGTCGGCGCCACGGATCAGGACGTTTTTCCACTCTTGAACCTGGGTCTTGAATTCGGAGAGCACATCCTGGGCCTCGAGGGCGTTGACCATCCTGGTACTGACAAGATCGTTGAAGTCATCTTTGACTTTCAGGGAGAAATTCAGGTAAACCACCGCCACGGCGGCGACAATCAGGTTTGCCGTCAATACGACGAGAAGAACCCGGTTGAGTATGCTTTTCGAATACCAGTTCATTGGTAGGTCCTGAAATCGATCGGGGTTAGAGGTGTGTCGCTAGTGTATGCGTGAATATAGTTGAATAGGTTATCTACTTTGGTATCGGCCGTTATGGAGCGCTCTTGACTGTAATTCGCCTTTTTGAATGTGAAGCTTTTGTGACAGCTGCCCTATGAGTAACCCGCTGACTGTTCTGTTTAGGGACGACTACCTCCTGGTCGTCCACAAACCAGCGGGACTGCTGGTGCACCGAAGTCCCATCGACAGGCACGAAACCGAATTTGCCCTGCAATATGCCCGGGCACTCAATGACGGTCAGCATGTCTACCCGGTTCACCGTCTGGATCGACCCACATCCGGCATCCTGGTGTTTGCGAGGGACAGCGACACGGCCCGCACGCTGGGCCTGGCGATGATGGCGGGCGAGGTGGAAAAAACCTACCTGGCCATGGTGCGTGGCTGGCCGCCGGAGCAGGGCGAGATTGATTACCCCTTGAGGGAAGAACCCGAGGATCGACGCCTGAAAGGCGTGGAGCAGCCGGTGCGGGACGCGCTTACTCATTACCGCACGCTGGCGACCACCGAGATACCGGTAGAGATCGAGAAATACCCCACCAGTCGCTACGCGGTTGTCGAGTTGTGCCCGAAAACGGGCCGGAAGCATCAGTTACGACGGCACATGAAGCACATCAACCACCCGATTATTGGCGATGCCAATCACGGCCGCGGCCGACACAACCGTTACTTTGCCGAACGTTTCGGCCAGGGGCGTTTGATGCTGGCGGCGACAGGCATGGCTTTTCGTCACCCCGCTTCCGGTGAGCCACTGACGATCAGTGCCCCACCGGAGGAAAGCTTCCTTGAAGTGTTATCGATATTTCCCGGTTTTGACGTGCTGGATCAGCCGGAAAAATAGCGGCTGATAAATTCCGAGTAGGGAAGTGGTTTGCTATAACGGTAGCCCTGAAGATAGTCGCAGCCTTTCTCGAACAGCCAGGCTTCATGGGCTTCGCTTTCCACGCCTTCCGCGACTACCGACAGGCCAAGCCCCCTGGCCAGACCGATGATCGACAGGGTAATGGCGCAGTCGTTCTCGTCATCCGGAAGATTATTGATAAACGAACGGTCAATCTTGATCCGGGAGAAGGGCAGGCTTTTGAGCCGCGACAAAGAAGAGTAGCCGGTGCCAAAATCGTCAATGGCAAGCTCGGCCCCAGCCTCTACCAGCTGCTCCAGAACACGGCCAATCACGCTGAAATCGCCCTGGATGGAGTCTTCAGTCACTTCAAACTGGAGCGCACTGACCGGCATCCCCTGGTTCCGGCAGATCTCCTTCACCAGCTCCGGCAATTCGGGGACCAATACCTGCTCGGCTGACAGGTTGACGGAGACCGTAGGCATCGGGATGTTCCGGTCTCTTGCGTCGCGCCAGTGTGCGCAGACGTTTTTGAGTACGCAGGCTCCCAGTTCATACATGAGTCCGGCGCTGCGAGCCACGTCCAGGAATTCAATCGGCGACAGCCAGCCACGCTGCGGGTGCTGCCAGCGAACCAGGGCCTCTGCGCTTTCCAGCTGAGTTCCCGTGCGGTCCATAATTGGCTGGTAGAAGACATCCAGGCCGTCGGTTTTGAGTGTTTCCCGAAGCTCGCTTTCAAGCGCAAACCGGGAGCGGGCTGTCATCTGGATTTCCGAATCGAACAGAGTGGATCGGTCTCCGCCCTGCCGTTTCGCATGGTACATGGCGGCTTCGGCGCCCCGAAGAAGTTCCTCTGGTTCATGACAGTCACCCGGGAAGTGGCAGATGCCCATACTGGCGCTGACATTCAGATCCTGGTCGGATACACGGATCGACTGGCGAATACGGCCCTGGATCTCACGGATCACGTCATCCAGAAAGCTCGGCAGGGTGTAGTTGCGAATGACCAGGGCAAACTCATCCCCGCCAATGCGTGCCAGGAAGTCTTTACCCGCCAACTGGATTTCTTGCAGGCGCTGGCCAATATCGGCAATAACCTGATCCCCTGCCTGGGGGCCCAGGCCATCGTTGATGGTTTTCAGCCGGTCAACGTCGATCCAGAGTAGGGCCAGACTGCCGGTCCCCCGACGTTTGATCTTGCGCACCAGATGGTTCAGCCGGTCGCGCAGCGAATCAATGTTGGCGAGGCCGGTGAGAGAATCGTAGCGACTCACGTATTCCAGGGCCCGCTTGGATCTCAGCCACGCCTCGTGGGTGTTCATAAGGCTTATGGTGTCGGCGATGGCGACGGCCAGCGAGATATCCGGAACGGACCAGTCCCGGCGGACATCTGACTCCAGGCAGACAACACCGCTGAGTTGTTCGCCGTCGAAAATCGGCGCATCCAGCATGGAGTGGATGTTCTGCACAGAAAGATAGTCGCGGTCGAAAGAGCGGGTACGGATATCGTTGCGGGCATCGTCCACGGCAATGACCCGCTCTTCGGTGATGGCGCGGAAGTATTCGGGGTGATCTGAGCGGAACAGGTTGAACTCGGCGCCATTCTGAGCGACGCAGCTGTTGCGGCCGGGCAGCTCTTTGTCGTGCAGCCACTCGCAGCTGATCCGGTCCCGTTCCGGAGGAAACAGCCAGACGCTCGCCCGCTTCACGCCCAATAGCCGGGTGCACAGCTCCATGAGAGCTGCCAGCTTCCGGGGGCGGGGCATCTCGATAAAGCTGGTATTGTGGCTCAGCTCCATCAGCGCCTTGTGGTGGGTCACGAGGACTTCACTGTCACGCATGGCCGGGCTCAATGTGTTGTCCCTTTACTTGAAATACGAACGGCCCCAAGTCTCGTTTCGGTGGAGAGTTCAGGTGATCCCTGAGCTTCCTAAAGAATATGGCAGCTGTTTTTATAAGTGTCCAACTTCAAACGGTATCGGCCAGTGAGCCCCTGGCATTCCGCTCTTCACTGCTGAGACTGTTTTGGCTGAAATCGCACATCAGCGGCCACGGATGATTGGCCTCGAGGGTGTAGGCAATGTCCAGAAGTGTGCGTTCGCCCCCATGACGCCCCATGAACTGGACGGATACCGGTAGCTGATCGGGGGTGTGCCCCATGGGTATCGAGATTGCCGGTGCGCCCGTGGCGTTGGCCAGTGGGGTGAAGTTGACATACTGGCGCAGTCGCTCGAACAGGGTATCGAAAGGTACGTCGGGGCTGAGGTGGCCAAGGGTAGGTGTGGTATGGCCAAGCACCGGCGTGAGCACGGCATCAAAGCCTGCCATGGCGTGGGCATAATCGTGCCAGGAGCGCTTCAGCCGCCAGAGTGCGGTGGGCAGGCGCCAGAACTGTCGTCTGAACATCGTGTCCAGGCCTTTGGTCAGGCCATCTGTGCGGTGTTTGTCGAAGTCCGGGTGAAGCAGCTTTTTCCCGTTGGCCCTGACACCGAAGGCCAGCAGGGCCCAGTAGAGGGCGAAGTCGTCAGGGAAGGCGCTGTGCACTGGAACGGGAACAGGTTCAATCTGGTGTCCCAGCTTTTCCAGCCTGAGCGCCGTTTCTTCGACGGTCTGTCGGGTGATGCCGTCGGTTTTGTGGCCGTTAATGGAGTCCAGCACCAGACCAATTCTCAGGGGGCGGCCCGAGGGGCCCTCAATGCGGCCAACCGCCGGAAGTTTGGGATTGCGGTAATAAGTCTCGGCCTGCTCGTAAAAATTGGCGGTATCCCGCACCGAGCGAGTCACCACGCCCTCGCTGATAATGTTGATGGGCAGGGAGGCGGCCGCTTCGTTGTCTACCAACCGTCCCCGTGTGGGTTTCAGGCCGATCAGCCCGCAGCAGGCGGCCGGAATCCGGATGGATCCTCCGCCGTCATTGGCGTGGGCAATGGGAACCACGCCGGCCGCCACCAGTGCTGCCGAACCACCTGAGGAGGCTCCGGAGGAATAGGCCAGGTTCCATGGGTTACGTGTCGCCGGTGCATGAGCGGGCTCGGTTGTGGCGTTAAAGCCGAATTCCGGTAGGGTGCTTTTACCCAGGCACAGAAAACCCTGGGCAAGCAGTTGTCGGGCGAATGGACTGGTGTCGGACGCAGGAACATTGGGCACTGCCAGGGAGCCGTGTCGTGTGGTCATGCCTGACACGTTGGTGTTGTCTTTGATCAGCGTCGGAACGCCGCGGAACCGTGGAAAGGAATCGGTTTGTTCGGCTGCATCCAGCTTTGAAGCAGTCCGGAGGGACTGATCGTAATCCGCCGATGCCACGCCATGGATCAGCGGCTGGGAAGCCTGTGCGCGGGCGATGGCGGCGCGGGTGAGTTCTGTGATCGAAATCTCCCGGCCGCGGACCCGTTCCGAAAGGCTGGTGGCATCGTCGCGCCCCATCGCGTCGTTGCAAAAAACATGGCAAGACTGCCGGGTTCCAGGGGCGCTCATAACCAAACTCTCCATGAAAATTATCCACTTACTCTACTGCATTTAAAAACGTGATGACATGTCATTTTAGGTAGACTGAGCGGTCTGGCGTCGGCACAGGGCCTTTTCACAGATCTTTTCAGAGAATAAGCTGTCGGTCTCAACCCGTTTTAAGCGATCCCGATGGAATTTATTGAGCCCCTCGTACGCCACTTTCTCGGCATTTTCTTTCTGATGATTGGTCTGCAATTTGCTGGCCGCAGCATCGGGCTGTACCAGCGTATGCAGTTTTCGCACATCAACTATGGTGAGCGGGGAAGCGCGCCCTGGTGGCATCGACATATCTTCAATGTGTTTCGTGCCCTCATCCTGGGCATCTGCATGGTGCGGATTTTTGTCGACATTGACGGCTGGCTGGGGGTTTTCGGACCGCTCTATTATTGGCCAGTGTTGCTGGCCGGCATGCTGCTGCTGATCGCTTCGTTCTCCGTCGTTAATTACCTGCAGGCCTACATGCACGAGGACTGGCGCTCTGGCATAGACCCGCGCAAGGATCAGCGCAAACTGGTAACAAGCGGGCCATTTGGCCGCTCCCGGAATCCGTTGTTCCTGGCCGTGATGGCTGGGCAGCTCGGTTTTTTCCTGGCCTTACCCAGCGTGTTTTCCCTCGTATGCCTGGTGGCCGGTGTGCTGGTTATTACCCGCCAGGCCCGTGAGGAGGAGAAGGCGCTGGCGGATAAGTTCGGGGAGGACTACGAGCGTTATCGGGTGAGGGTACCCCGCTGGTTCTGACGCGATAGCGGAAGCAGGCATTACGCCGATTTTTTTCGCGCTTCCTTGATCACATCGTAGGCATGACTGATTTCGCGGGTGCGTTCCTCCGCCATCTCCCGCATGCTTTCTGGCAATCCCCGGCCCGCCAGTTTATCCGGGTGGTTCTCGCTCATCAGCTTACGGTAGGTCTTCTTGAGTTCCTCATCGCTGACAGACGACGACACACCCAGAACCTTATAGGCATCGCTGATCTGATCGGCCGAGGAAGGTTGGCCAGCGCCAGCCCGGTTGGTATGGGCGCCACGGAGCATGGCTTCCAGCTGGTCCACCTGGCTCTCGGGCAGCCCCAGCCCACGGGCAATTTTCACCAGCATTTCGTGTTCGGCAGGGTGCACCTTGCCATCCGCCGCCACGGCCGATACCTGGACCTGCAGGAACATCTGCAGAAAGGCGGGTTGGCGTCCGCTGGCCTGGAGGAACCGGTTCAGCTCGGCATCCAGATCGAAGTCAGGCTCCTTGCCCCGGTTGAAGGCGGCTTTGGCCTTCGCCTTCTGGTCTTCATTCAGGCGGAAGCGCACAAACATGGCTTCGGCCATCTGGATTTCATCCCTGGATATCACGCCGTCTGCCTTACACAGGGCGCCCATTACCGCAAAGACCGAGTCAATAAAGCCCGACTGGATGCTCTGCAGCTTCCCAATCAGGCGGCGCTTGAGAAGGTTCAGGAGAAACGCGCCAATCGCCGCACCTATCAGAAAGCCCGGGAATTTGCCAAAGGCGTAACCAATCAGACCGCCAATTATGATTGCAAACAGCATTACTAAGTCCTTAAACAGGGATGAGTCAGCCCATAGAATATACGTGTTTTTCAGTCCGGCTTCATGAACAGGCTTTCATCGACCTCGTCAATCTGCCCGGGCTGCAGATGCTGGCGGGCGTAGCGCTTGTATGTGTCTGTGCGGATAAACAACTCGAACACCTCGCGGTCGATGTGTCCGTCTTCAACCATGCGGGCCATGATCGTGAGGGATTCGGTGAGGGTTTTGCCTTCCTTGTAAGGCCGGTCTACCGCGGTCAGTGCCTCGAACACATCTGCAACCGCCATGATGCGTTCGGGGATGCCCATTTCCGCTGCCGTCAGGCCACAGGGGTAGCCCTGGCCGTCCATGCGTTCGTGATGGGTGCCCGCCAGTTTCGGGACATTCGCCAGCCGGTCGGGCAGGGGCAGGGCATCCAGCATACAGATGGTCTGCACTATGTGTTCGTTGATCTTGAAGCGTTCCTCATCCGTCAGCGTACCTTTGGCCACCGTGAGGTTGTGGAGTTCGCCCCGGTTGTAGGCGTACTCCGGGAGCTCCATGTCGAAGCCCCAACGATTCCTTGGATCGTCTTTGCGGACCGGGGGAATGTGTTCGCCCCAGGACCTGAGGTGTTCCGGCTTGTCGGCAAGCAGCTGCTCGGTAACCGGTAGTGTTGGTTCCGGACGATCCTCAAGGGCATTTTTTTCGTCCGGAGACAGGCCGAGACGGTCACTGAAATGCCGTAACCAGGTTTGCTGGCCAATGCTGCGGAGCTTCTCGATACTTTCTTCCGCCATGAACTCGCCACCCTGGTTGGCGGTCGCAATCAAACGGAATTCCTCCTGCAGGCGGGCCCTGGTAGCCTGGCGTTCCTGGTCGGCGGCTGCCTCCTCGTCGCCTGACAGCACACGGTTCAGGTACCGGATCTCGGCATCCCGGTGCAGTACTTCGAAACGGGTGCGGATCTCGTGGATGCGGTTATGAATGGTTTCCAGCTTAACCGCTTTGTCGACCACATACTCGGGGCTGGTAATCTTGCCGCAGTCGTGGAGCCAGGCCGCCAGATGGAATTCCTGGAGCTGTTCTTCGGTCATGGTGAACGAGTCAAAGGCCCGGTCGTTGCTGGCAATGGCTTCATCCACCAGCATCTGGGCGAGCTTGGGCACCCGCTCGCAGTGGCCACCTGTGTAGGGCGATTTGGCGTCAATGGCATTGGCCACCAGCCGGATGATGCCCTCGAGCAGCGCTTGCTGGCTTTCGATGAGCTCCCGGGTTTCGATAGCAACGGCGGCAGAGCCCGCAATTTCATCCACGAAGATAATCAGGTCGTCACTCAGTTGGGTGTGTTCGCCCACCTCCATCTCGATCGCCAGGACGCCGATCAGCTGTTTGCGCCGGTTGCGCAGAACGGCAAATACCGGGTGCCCCGAGATGTGCTGTCGCAGCAAACGAATGATGTCGTTATCGTCGGATTCCGCTTGCACATTCGAGATAGTGTCCGGCAGTTGAAGATCCTGTTTAACGGCCAATGAGAGTTGATTCTTCTGGCGCGTGAACAGGTAGATGCCGCCACGTTCCTGACCAACAATGTGGATAATCTGCTCAAGAATGTCCCGAAGCAGATGATTCAGGTCCTGGCCCCGGTTCAGTACGGTGGCGATGCTCTGGAAGCTGCGGATGGTTTTCGCCATGTCGTCCAGGGCCACACTCAACTGGCGGGCTTCACGGATGTGGGAGTCGGATCTGACCGGGGTATCAAACCGGAACCGGGACAGCCGGCTTACCTGTTTGGTCAGGTGCTCCAGTGGGCGGCCCACCCGACGGCCCAGGAACCAGCCGATCACCAGAAGCAGCAGGGCAATGAATCCCGCGATCACCGTTTGCCTGGCAAGGGCCGCCCAGACGTCAGCCAGCAGTTCGTCCGACGGAATCGCCACGGCAATGCTCAGCCCTTCCTGTTGCAGGGCACTGAGGGGCTCTGTCATTCCATACCAGTCTTTGCCGTCTGCACTGAATCGGGCCACAGAGCTGCCCTCCATGCGATCTCCCAACCGGTCCAGTGCCCCGGAGATCGCAGGCCCGGGCTCTTTGGCGTTCCCCGAATCCGCGAGAAC
>CAZFQI010000075.1:0-3153 GCA_964520755.1 uncultured Marinobacter sp.
GCCCTGAAAACCGCCTTTACCTTTATGCCCCAGCCGGTCGAGATCAACCGGTTTGAATACGGGGATGATGCTGACAGAATTCTGGCCCAGGTGAATTTTGTACGGGAAGTACTGGTCAGTCACGGCATCGATCCGGAAGAAGTCTCCGGTGAAATCAACCCGGACTCGTCACCGAATTCCTGTTACTGAGCCGATCGTCCTCCAGGAGAAAGCATGCCTTATCAGTTCGAAGACCTGAAAAAGAGCTGCCAAAACGAATGGCAGGCCTACATTGAGCACGGCTTTGTGCAGCAACTCGGTAATGCGACATTAGCGCCGGAAGCGTTCCAGCATTACCTGAAGCAGGACTACCTGTTCCTGATCCAGTTTGCCCGTGCCTTTGCTCTTGCAGCCTATAAAAGCCCGACACTGTCGGACCTGCGCCAGGCCAAGGAGGGTTTGCAGGCCATTGTGGATGTGGAACTGGATCTGCACGTCAGCTACTGCAAGGAGTGGGGCATTTCCGAACAAGAACTGGCCGACCTGCCGGAAGCCCGCGCCACACTCGCCTACACGCGTTATGTTCTGGATACCGGCAACCGCGGCGATCTGCTGGACCTCCACGTCGCACTGTCCCCTTGCATGGTGGGTTACGGTGAAATCGCCAACTGGCTGAACAGCCGGGCGGAAACGATTCGGGGTGAGAACAACCCCTACGACGCCTGGATCGCGATGTACGAGAGCGACGAGTTCCAGGACGCCATGAACGCAGAGATCCGCTGGCTCGATGAGCGACTGGCCGATGTCTCCCCTGCCCGCTTCAAGGAACTAACCCGGATTTTCAGCGACGCCACCCGGCTTGAAATCGATTTCTGGGAAATGGGCCTGAAGCAGAGCGATTGACCTGCGCTACCGGTGTTGCAGTTGGCGCGCAGGTTGGAGTTCAGGCCTGCGCTGCCCGTTCCTCCCGCAACCTGGCCCGCACATTCATCAACACTTTCCCGTACCGGTTTTCACCCCGCCGATCCCGGCCACAACCCCAGAAATAATCGAAATTGCTGTTTTCAACGATTTTCGTGTCGCCGGTATCCAGCAGGGCCTCTGCCAGCTCGGGATGGGTTCGGCAACGCACGTAGATTCCCCGCGTCATGACGGTTTCGCGCACCTGTTTCCAATCCCGACGCAGGCTCTTGTGGCGCTTGCGCCCGAGCTTTCCTGCCTTGCCGGGCGTATCGGCTTTGCGCACCTTTTCCTGGCGGTTGTCGTCGGTAAACTTCATTCCCTGGAAATAGTGTTCCACGGTTGGCCAGATCTTGCCTTCCAACTCGAAACTGTAGGGGGCATGGGTGCCCAGTGGGTTTTCCGGGTCGGTTCGTGACATGAACAGATCGTTCTCGCCGTTGTCGTCGGGGAAGAGAGACATTCGTGCAATCCTTTAACAATAAGTGGTCCAACAATACCCCTAGTATCAACGAGTCCGCGCCAGGGGTCACGCCAATAAATCTGCTCATCTGCAAGATTAGAGATCTCGCAGATATCCAGCACCAAGCTGTGCAATCTGACCCCGAATCCAGGCCACTCGCTCCAACACATACGAGGATGGCGAATTGACACGCAGAACTTTCGGATTCGGGAGTACGGCCGCAAGCAGCGCGGCCTGGTACTCGGTGAGGTGACGGGCAGGCTTGCCGAAGTAGGCCTGGCTGGCGGCTTCAACGCCATAAATACCGGGACCAAACTCGGCAATGTTCAGATAAACTTCCAGTACCCGCTGTTTTGACCAGAGGCCGTCTATAACAAGCGCCAGCCCCGCCTCGATGGCCTTGCGAATGAAACTACGCCCGTTCCAGAGAAAGAGGTTCTTGGCCGTTTGCTGGGTGATGGTACTGGCTCCTCGAAGCCCGTCGCCAGCTCGATACTCCGATAGCGCCTGGCGAACCGCCTCAAAATCCACGCCCACATGATGCGGGAATCGCTGATCCTCGCTGGCAACCACCGCCAGCGGCATCCAGGGAGATATCTCGCGCATGGGCACCCATTCGTGGGCGAGGGATTTGTTCGTGCCCTGAAACTGATAACCCAGCATGAAGGCCGAGGTGGGTGGATTTACGAACCGGAACATCAGAACCACCAACAGGACCAGCACGATAGCGCCAGCGCATAGCAGCAAAAACCATCGCATAAGCTTGCGACCACCTGATGCTCTGGCCATCAGTCCAATCCTCATCTTTGTACGGGCAAGTTCCCGGCCATAATTGACCAACCGGCCGCAGAGCGCGCAAACTGCTGCTAGTGATTCTGCAAGAGCGTATGCCACTACCATGCCTGAAAAAGTAAAAACCCGGATTCTTTTTCATTCCAGGCGCCTGAATATATACCTGGTCCGATATCCAGAAGGCCACAAGGTAGGGCCGCACGTGGACATGGTTTCCGAGGGCCGGCTCTACAAACTCAATTGGGTTCTGGCCAAACCCAAAGCCGGTGGCGAATTCATCTGCGACAAGAACATTTTCAACCTTTTTGGAAGATTGTATCTGTTTCGCCCGGATCTCTATCAGCATCGGGTATCAAAGATCGAGCGCGGAAATCGATGGCTATTGAGTTTTGCATTGACTTCCGGCCTCCATAACTCAAGCAGGACAGTATCATGATGTATTTTGCCCATGAAATGAGCCGCGCTGCGCTGATGCCCTTGCGCTTGATGACAGACGCACAGAGTAAATTGCTCAGACATCCTCTCAGCCCCATGTCCCGCTTACCAGGCGCTCGCAGTATTGCCTCCGCCTATGGCGTATTCGGCGACCTGACTCGACGCTACCCGAAGCCGGCCTTCAATCTGCACACAACGGTGTGCGACGGCGAGCAGGTCGACGTCAGTGAAGCCATCATCAAACGCAGACCATTTGCCCAGCTCAAGCATTTCCAGCGCAGCGTATCGCGGCCCGATGACCCGAAACTCCTGATCGTGGCGCCGCTGTCCGGGCACTTTGCATCCTTGCTGCGTGGTACCGTGAAGGAAATGCTGCCGGACCATGACGTCTACATCACCGACTGGCGCGATGCCTGCCGGGTCCCCCTGTCGGCCGGCGATTTCGGGCTGGACGATTATATCGACTACGTTATCGATTTTATTGAACAGCTTGGGCCAGACACCCATGTATTGGCGGTTTGCCA
>CAZFQI010000075.1:3253-16011 GCA_964520755.1 uncultured Marinobacter sp.
GCCTACCGGGGCCTGTTCAAGTCCATGCGGAATAAGGAAGTCGAGAAAATCAGACGGCATCGTGAGTTCTATGACGAGTACCTCGCGGTCATGGACCTGCCAGCGACGTATTACCTCGACACCATCCAGCGTGTCTTCCAGGAGTTCCACCTTGCCCGGGGTTGCTTCATGCACCGGGGCCGAAAAGTGAACCCGGCCGCCATTGAAAACACGGCACTGATGACAATTGAAGGCGAGAAAGACGACATTTCCAGTCCCGGCCAGACCCGGGCCGCTCACGACCTATGCGTGAATATCCCGGATGCCAGACGCCTGCACCATCTGCAAGAGGGTGTTGGCCATTATGGTGTCTTCAACGGCAGCCAATGGCGCGAATCCATTGCACCGCGACTAAAGACATTCATCCGCGAAGCGTGACACGCATCAAGTTTTCTTGTCGCTTTTCAGGAGCTCTGCTAGCTTGAATGAGGTTATGAATAATAAAAAATAACACTCAAAGCGAGCTACAGCTCCAGGGAGGATGTCATGCAGGATCTCAAAGGGAAGGTCGCCCTCGTAACCGGCGCCTCACGCGGCATCGGTCGTCATATCGCACTTCAACTTGCTCAACGCGGCGCAGATGTCGCCATCAACTACCGCTCACGTCAGTCCGAAGGCGACGAAGTTGCCAGGGAAATCGAGGCGACCGGCGTCCGGGCACTTGCCTTCCAGGCAGACCTGTCAAAGATGCCTGAGGCACGGAGCCTGGTTCGTCAGGTTCAGGACCAGTGGGGCCGCATAGACATTCTGGTGAACAACGCCGGCATCACCAAAGACAAATCCATGAAGAAGCTTACCGACGACGATTGGAACGACGTCCTGGATACCAACCTGGGCAGCGTTTACGCCACCTGTTCGGAAGTGTTGAAGATCATGATGGATCAGAAGTACGGTCGCATCATCAACATCACGTCGTTCGTCGGACAGGCCGGCAACTTCGGGCAAGCCAACTATGCGGCCAGCAAGGGCGGCATCATCGCGTTTACCAAAACCCTTGCACTGGAAATGGCCAAGTACAACATTACCGTCAACGCCATTGCCCCGGGCTTCACCGAAACCGAAATGCTGGCTCAGGTTCCGGAGAACATCCGCGAACAGATCGTTGCCCGGGTTCCTATGGGTCGTTTTGGCAAACCGGAAGAAATTGCCCGCGCCGTGGTTTTCCTGGCCGCGGAGGGGGATTACATCACCGGCCAGCAAATCAACGTTAACGGCGGCGTTTACATGTAACACGTGAAAGGCAGAAGGCGACAAAATGGCTGATAAACCAATAAAAAAGCAATCAACGCCTGACTTCGAACCCAATGTGGTAAGCCGCTCTCTGGCACGAGTGGGTGTCCATGGTGGCCACCTGCTCAAGCGCTCCATAATGCGCCGTTTGCGAGGTGGCCCGCCGAATCCGGCCAGCGTGGGGAGCATGACCAAACCCTTTGTCACCCTGACGGGCAAACTTGCAACCCAGCCGGACACGCTTCTGTTCGCGCAGATGCGACTGCTCAAGGACACCAGTCTGTTCTGGTCTGGCCTGCTGGCAAGCGGTATTGGCAAGAAACCATTGACCGTAGCCGAACCGGAGCCCGGCGACGGCCGCTTCCGGGACCAGGCCTGGAACGACGTCATAGCCTTCAACGCCGTCAAGCAGGCCTATTTACTGTCAACTCGCTGGGTTATGGACACCATTGACGATGTCAGGGATCTGGACGATCAAGATAAGCGGAAAGTCCGTTTTTTCACCAGCCAGATGACCGATGCATTAGCCCCAAGCAACTTCATTCTGAGCAATCCGGAAGTGTTGCGCACAACCGTCAAGACACGGGGCAAGAACCTGCTGCGAGGCCTGGCGAACCTGCTGCGTGATCTGGATGAGGGAAAGGGCCCGATGCCTTTCCGCATGTCCGACCCGGACGCCTTCGAGGTGGGCGATAATCTGGCCAACACACCCGGCGATGTGGTGTTCCAGAACGATCTGATGCAACTCATCCAGTACCGGCCGACCACCGAGACAGTCCATCGCCGGCCGCTGATGGTGATACCGCCCTGGATCAACAAATACTACATCCTCGATCTTGGCGAGAAAAAATCCTTCATTCGTTATTGGGTGGAACAGGGACACACCGTGTTTGTGGTTTCCTGGATAAATCCCGGTCCAGAGTTGGCACACAAGACCTTTGAAGACTACATGCTTGAGGGTCCGGTCGCCGCCATGGATGCCATCGAGCAAGCGACGGGTGAGCGAGAAATCAATACTGTTGGATACTGCATCGGCGGCACCCTGCTTGGTTGCACGCTTGCCTGGCTGGCCGCTCGCGGGGATGATCGCGTAAAAAGCGCGACGTTTCTCAACAGCATGATGGATTTCTCGGACGTCGGAGATCTGGCTGTCTTCATCGACGAGGACTCAATCGCCAAAATCGAGAAGGCCATGAACAAACAGGGCTATCTTGAAGGCGCCTCCATGGCGACGGCTTTCAACATGCTGAGGGCCAACAGCCTGATATGGTCGTTTTTCGTCAACAATTACCTTCTCGGCCGCGATACTGCACCCTTTGACCTGTTGTACTGGAACTCGGACGCCACGCGCATGCCAGCGGCCATGCACAGCTTTTACCTGCGCAATATGTATCTGAACAACCGGCTGCGTGAACCCGGTGGCATTTCCCTGGCGGGCACGCCGATCGACTTGAGAAAGGTGAAGGTTCCCAGCTACTTCGCATCCGCCATTGAGGACCACATCGCGCCCTGGGTCTCCTGCTACAAAGGCGCACGTAACCTGGGCGGACCGCTGCGTTTTGTGCTCGGCGGTTCGGGACACATCGCCGGCATCATCAATCCGCCCGAGAAGAGGAAGTACGGTTATCGCCTGAACGAAGACAACCCTCCCAACCCGCAGGAATGGTTGAAAGGTGCCGAGCAGTTTGAAGGTTCCTGGTGGCCCGACTGGGTGGCGTGGGCTGCACAGTTCAGTGGCGGCGAGGTTAAGGCACGCACTCCGGGAGAGGGCAACCTGCCCGTGATAGAGCCCGCACCGGGAGCCTACTTGCGCAACGAACCGGCACCGCCAACCCCGGCAGTCCGGAAGCGGCGGCAACCGCCACGAAGGAAATCGGGTGCCAATAAGCAGAAAGCTCCATCACCTGAGAAAGTCACGAACTGAACCACCCAAGAGATAAGTGGGGCGCTCAGCCGTCCCCACTCTTGCACCACCTGTACACTCGCATCGGCGGAATATTCCGAATCTCCAGCGTATTGCTGGTTGCTGCCCCCATAATCGGCTCGGTGATATTCACTACATCACTGCGGAATTGGTAAGCAATAAAGTGCCCGCCGTCGGCCAGGTTGTCCTTTACCGCCTGCGCCACACGGGTTGCAACGGCCTCCGGCATTTTCGAGAAGGGGATGCCGGAGATGACCACATCCGGTTGTTCCATACCGTGTTCCGCCAGTATGTCCGCAAGATCCTCGGCGCTACCAAAGTGATTGGTGAAGCGGGGGTCTGAAATCTCGCCGAGCAAGTCATGGAAGTACGGGCTTAGCTCGATGGCAAGCAGGCGGGCGTCTTCACCGAGATGCCTCAGAAATGCTTGCGTGGTACCACCGGTACCGGGCCCCAGCTCCACCACCCGCCTGGCTGCCGTCAGGTTCGCAACCTCGACAATCCGTTGCTCGAGGAATCGCGAACTGGGAATAACCGAGCCCACCTGCCCTGGTTCCCGCAGGAACCCACGGAAGAAGGCCGCAGGGTTTGTTCTCCGGTTTGAATCGCTCTTCGAACCAACATTTTCCCCGTCCATAACGTTCCCTCAACCTGCTCGCCTGGATTATTAATCGAGTATAGCAGTGAGATCCAAACACACTCTTGCCCCAAAGGGGAACCGGAATTGGCCTCAGCCCAACAGACACTCCTTGGCCTCATTAATACGCGCCGCCAGATAGTTGCTGCCGCCATGATCCGGGTGCAGCTTCTGCATCATCCGGCGGTGGGCCTTGATGACCTCGTCCCGACTCGCACCGGGCTCCAGCCCCAGAATATCCAGCGCTTCGTTTTCGGTCAGAGGACCACCTGTACTGCCGGCACCGCGCTCACCGGCTTCGCCGCTATCGTCGCTGGCCTCATCGTCGGCACGCCAGGAGTCTCCAAACCGGCGGTCCAGGTAGGTTTCCAGCAGCCGGGCCGAGTCTTCATCCTGCGCCCGACAGTACCGAAGCAACTCAAGGAATTCGCTTTCACTCAGATCCGCCAGCTCACGTCCTTGCATCGGACCCTTGATAATTTTCCCGCTCATGGTCCCGGAATCGTGGTCCAGACTCATTTCCAGAATGTCGCTGGACACATTCGATTGATTACCGGGGTTGGCCTTCGCCCCGCCCATGAGGCCCGGTCCACCGCTCAACAGAGATGGCAGCAGCCGACGCAACAGCGGATACAGAAACGCCAATGAGGCGAACAGGAAATGCAGGCGCCCGGTAACAGCCAGTAAAACCACTATCCCGATTCCGGCCAGAAGAGCGAGCTTGAGAATAGCCCCATTGCGCTGGCTAGCCGGCTGATTACGCACCCACAGCCAGGCAACAACGGCGACAACAATGACAACAAGCGTTAATGGCACTCAAATACCCCGGGCTCACCGGCCCACCAATGGATTGTCAAAAGCGCTATCGGATCTGCCGGGTCAGGCGCTTCACTTCCGGGGAACTGCGGCTGGAAAAGTCCTGCAGGGCTTTGGCTCCCCCGGAAGCATAGACCGCAACTGCAGCCATAAGATCCTTGAGAACCTGTGGACTGTTGCGATCAAAGGGCGCATACGCGCCTCCGGAGAGTTTGCTCACCTGCTGGAACACCGCCCTGGCGTGGGCATCATGGCCCTCATGAAACATGAAAACCGGCGTGCGCAGCATGCCCAGTTCCCCGGCCGTATGACACAGCTCATCCACCGGCTCCTCGCAGCAGTCTCCGATAAACACCACTGCCTTGACCGGTTTTGCGCGGGTTTCTTTCACTGCGTGGGCCAGCACCCGACTGATCTGGGTGCGGCCGCCCAGGCAGGAAACGCCGTTCATCAGGTTCAGCAGTTGGCCCGTTTCGGTCACAAACCCCGTGGCCTTGAACTCGCCAAAGCCTCGATAATAACAGAGCTGAATGGCCAGCCCGCCCAGATCGCGGGTTGCCATAAACAGCTCGCTCTGCAGATGGCAGGCCTGGTCCCAGGTTGCTTCCCGGCTTGCGGTCGCGTCCAGCGCGAAAATCAGCCTCCCCTGTCCACTACCCTGTTTGGGCAGCGTGCGAACCTCGTTGATAAACTGATCGATCGCCTGTTTGTCGGATCGGGTGCGTAACTCTTTGTCGGACATAGGCTCCTGAAAATCTCAGCGACTGAAGAATCTAACGCTAAAATAGTAGGGCATAGATCGCGCAATTCACAGGCTTGGCAAGAGGCAACGCATGGTGAAAACAGGGCGCTGGTATCGAATCAGGCGTTTTACCACATTCCGGTTTTTCCTTCTGGCCCCGCTTCTTTTCGTCTCTCTCGCGCTGCCATGTGCGGTGCAGGCCTCAAACAACGTTTACCTGCTCTATCGGCAATGGCAGCCCTACGATTGGCCGGAGAATCAGCCGTCTGACAACGAGGTGACACGCTCGCAGCGCGGGTTCGGCTGGCAAAACCAGGGCTCTGCCGGCACATTCGGTATCGATTACGATTACCAGCCACTACGCATCCGCACCGGCAACCCGGCCCACAACGGGCACCTGCATCGATTAACCTTCGGTGGTGAATGGCAGCACCGGCTTTACCGCCTGGAAGCACAGGCTGGCGTTGCCGGTACCTCCAACATCTTCAAGTATCAGGACTTTCACAGTGACGTGTTTAATGGCCGTATCGCACTGTTCCGGGCCATAAATGAATCCAGCCCTTTCAGCCTCGGTGTTGGCGGCGACCATCGCTTCGGATCCTTCCGTTGGCTTCCCAGGTTACGTTGGCAACAGAACGATGAACACGGACAGTGGTTGATAGACCTGCCGGTTCTGGTGCAATGGCAAAGCCCCGGACAGCTATGGGAATTCCGCTTGGAACGAAACGGGGATCGCTGGGCCACGCTGGATAACGCCAGGGAGGTCGAAAGCGCGCTCTATTTACAGGAGTGGAGAACGGAGCTGACGTACCGGATACACCAGGGCAATGAATCCTGGCCAACCGTCGTTCTTGGTATCGGTGCCAGTCTGGACACCCGTGTCCAATACAAGGACTTGAACACGGGTACTGAGGACCTGAGCCTGGGCGATGCCCTGTTCGGCAGCCTCAGGCTCGATTGGTAGATTGCCGATAGATATCGGCGAGCAAAGGCCAATACTGCAAATCAACTGGCCAGCGCGGCCCGAACCTTCTTGCCAAGATGCCCCATATCAACCCGGCCGAGAACCTGGGGCTTGAGCTCGTTCATCACTTTACCCATATCCTGCATACCCTGGGCGTCGGTTGAGCTGATTGCCAGCCGGATCAAACCGTCCAGATCATCTTCATTCAGGGCCGCGGGCATGAACTCCTCAATGATCACCATTTCGGCACGCTCTTTATCGCCCAACTCCTCGCGACCGGCGTCGTCATACTGACTCGCGGCATCGCGGCGCTGTTTGAGCATCTTGTCCAGCACCTTCAAAACATCTTCGTCGTTGAGCTCGCGGCGCTCGTCAATCTCGATCTGCTTCACCGCAGACTGGGCCATGCGCAGGGTCACCAGCCGGGTCTTATCCTTGTTCCGCATCGCCTCTTTTACCGCATTGTTCAGTTGTTCCTTCAGGGTTGCTGCCGTCATTGCTGATCTCCTTTTGTTTGGGCTGTTTTCTGGTTTATGGGGACGATTCCGGAATAATACAAAGGGTAAGCATTCCCTGATGCCTGCTCCACTGTAGAATGCAGATGATCAGTTATTTCATAAGGGCCAACAGCAATGATTGATTTCCGCAGCGACACTGTCACCCGCCCTACCGCAGAAATGCGCGAGGCCATGGCCAGCGCCGAGGTGGGAGACGACGTGTATGGTGATGACCCGACCATCAACAGCTTGCAGGCCTACGCTGCCGAACGGATGGGCTTCGAGGCCGCGCTCTTTACGGCCACCGGCACCCAGGCCAATCTTCTGGCCATCATGAGCCACTGTAGCCGGGGCGACGAGTACCTCTGCGGCCAGTCCGCCCATAACTACCGCTATGAAGGCGGAGGCGCCGCCGTTCTGGGCAGCGTGCAACCCCAACCCATCGAAAACGAGCCAGACGGCAGCATTGATCTCGACAAAGCCAAAGCCGCCATCAAGGCTGACGATTTCCATTTTGCCATCACTCGCCTGCTCTCCCTGGAGAACACGATTGGTGGGAGAGTTCTTTCTCTGGACTACCAGCAGCAGGCCCGCGCATTCTGCAACGACCGCGGCCTGCTACTACATCTGGATGGTGCCCGGGTTTTCAACGCCGCAGTGAAATCGAATTGCGATGTAACCGAGATCACCAGGCTCTACGATTCCGTCAGCGTATGCCTGTCAAAGGGTCTGGGCGCGCCGGTTGGATCGCTTTTGCTCGGCTCGAAAGCCTTTATCGAACGGGCAACCCGGCTGCGCAAAATGGTGGGTGGCGGTATGCGCCAGGCCGGCATACTGGCCGCCGCAGGGCGCATTGCTCTGGAACAGGGGCCGCTCCGGCTGTTTGAGGACCATGAAAATGCCGAACACCTGAGTGCCGGCCTGGCCAAAATTCCGGAACTGGAGATCGACCCGGACAGCACCCAGACCAACATCGTCTACGCCCGATGCCGGGCCGGGAAAGCCTCGCAACTAAAAGACTTCCTGGCGGAGCAAGGTATCCTGATTACCGCCGGCAACCCCATACGCTTCGTTACCCATCGGGACGTCAGCCGACAGGATGTAGACACCTTGCTGAGCGCCATCCGGCAATTCTATCCCTCTTGATCAAACCTCTCCCTGAAACAACAGGGCCCCTCCATGAGGGGCCCGTTGTAGCTTCACGTTGAAATTCAGCTGGCGATCACATCTTGCCTTCAGCGATCAGCAAACGGCGCTCGTGATGAAGGCCTTTGAACAAGCTGTAGGTCATCACCAACAGCACCAGAGTAAACGGCAACCCGACACTCAGGGCGCCAGCTTGCAGTGCGTCAAGCGCCTGTTCACCGCCAACGAACAGAAGCACCCCGGCAATGGTGCCTTCTGTTACCGCCCAGAAAATACGCTGAGCTTTCGGGGCATCGGTCTTGCCACCCGACGTGATGCTGTCAATCACCAACGAACCTGAATCGGAGGAAGTGACGAAGAACGTCAGCACCAGAGTGATCCCGATAAATGAGGTGATCCCAGACAGTGAGATGTTTTCCAACATCTGGAACATGGCCAAGGACACTTCCGTGAGGCCATCCGTTCCCAAAACGCCAATCTCGTTCTGCACCTGATTAAGCGCGCCGCCGCCAAAGGCGCTCATCCAGAAGAGAGTGATTATCGTCGGGATAATCAGGACGGCGGTTACGAACTCCCGTACCGTGCGGCCATGGGACACCCGCGCGATAAACATACCCACGAACGGCGACCAGGAAATCCACCAGGCCCAGTAGAACACGGTCCAGCCATGGAACCAGGTAGTGTCTTCCTCGCGGCCGAAGGGATTGCTGAGTGCAAACATGTTGGAGGCGTAGGACACCGAGGTATCCCAGACCCACTGGAACACGGCAAGCGTGGGTCCGGCAAACATCACGAAGAGAAGCAGCAACCCCGCCATGATCATATTGGCGTTACTCAAGACCCGAACACCGCCATGAATACCACGAATCACGGAGTAGGTAGCGACAGCAGTGACACCGGCAATCACGCCAACCTGAACGTTCAGACCTCCCTCAATATCGAACAGGTAGGAAATACCCGATGCGGCCTGCTGGGCGCCAAAGCCGAGCGAGGTCGCAAGGCCAAAGATTGTCGCCAACACAGACACGGTATCAATCACGTTACCGGGCCAGCCCCACACCCGGTCCCCGAGAATTGGGAAGAAGGCAGAGCGGATCGTTAACGGCAGGCCTTTGTTAAAGGCAAAGAACGACAATGAAAGCCCGACAATCGCGTAAATTGCCCAGGGGTGCAGGCCCCAGTGATACATGGTCGCGCCCATCGCCAGGCGGGCACCTTCTGCGGTGTTGGGCTCAACACCCAGGGGCGTTCCGTACCAGTCGGTGTAATAAGCCACTGGCTCGGCAACCGACCAGAACATCAGCCCGGTGCCCATACCTGCCGCAAACAGCATGGCAAACCAGGAGAGCAAGGAGAATTCAGGCTTGGCATCGATCCCGCCAATCCGAATCTTGCCCACCGGCATGAAAATCAGGGCCAGACAGAAGAGAACAAACAGGTTTGCGCTGAGAAGAAAGCCCCAGTCGAAAACAGCAATCGCGCCATTCTTGGCGCTATCAAGCAATTCCTTCGCACCAGAGGGGAAAATAAGTGTTCCGACAACAAAAGCAACAATCAGAATTGCAGTTAACGGGAATACGATGTTGTGGATATCAAACCCGAACTTCTCGATATTATCCTGACCTGCTACGTAGTCGGTCTGGTAATCATCTTTAATGACGTCACCCAATGTGAGGACTCCTATGACTGCATAACCCGGCAGTCGGTTGGAAAATTTACCTCCTTAAGTGCTACACCAATATTTTGAACTCTAAGAATTGAAATTTCCAACCTGTCCGTGGAATTCCACGGAAGTCACCCCGGTAAACAAATGTCCACGTTCGCTCCCATCACACTGAATTAAACACGCCAGATACTCTGGTAGACTTGTCCAAGCGGTTACCTTCTGGAACACTTCAACAGGCCTACAAACATGAAACTCAATCCCTTCAACACCCGCGTTGGCCTGGCTCTGGGAGGCGGCGCCGCCAAGGGTATTGCCCACATTGGCGTTCTGAAAGCCTTCGAGGAAGAGCAAATCAAGATCCACTGCATTTCCGGAACCAGTGCGGGGGCGCTCATCGCCAGCTATTACGCCTTCGGTCGGCCGGCGGAATCCATTCTTTCTATCTGCTCGACGCTGAACCTCTCGAAAATCATCAATTTCACCTTCGAGCGTGGCGGTCTGTTCAGCACCCATGCCATTCGAGACATGATCCACCGGGATCTCGGCGATGTCCGAATTGAAGACGCTGACATCCCTCTGGCGATCTGCGCGACGGATATTGAAACCGGCGAGCAGTTGATCTTCCGGGAAGGCAACCTGGCGGAGGTCGTCTGCGCCTCCATGGCGGTGCCCGGCCTGTTTGTTCCAGTGGAAATTGATGGCAGAGTCCTGGTGGACGGCGGGCTCGTTGAGAATGTCCCGATTTCGCCATTGGCGAAAATGGGCGCTGGTATTACCGTGGCCGTTGATCTGAGCCATGTCAGCCGGTACCCCAAACCGGACAACACCTTCGATGTCATCACCAATGCCATCAATATTGGTATCGACTTCAACACCCGCAAACAACTGAAGAACGCCGACATAGCGGTGCCGCTTGACCTTAGCCGCTACAGCCTCACCAACAACGAAGACTGTGTGGAAGAGCTTTACCTGGAAGGCTACCACCCCATGAAGAAAAAGATTCGACAGGTACTCTGGTACAAGCGGATGCACGTTGCCATCAGCCTGCTGAAAACCACCCGGACGCTCATGCCTTTCAAAGTGCCCGAAATTCTCAGGGACCTCAAACGCCACGGCTTTACGATTCGTCATCGAAATTAGCGACTCAGCGCACGCTAGCGGTGAACCAAAACGCCTTTTGAAGACTACTTTTCACACCCGATCATTTTAAATGCGAACGGAGCTTGCGCATGATTACAGTTCACCATCTGAACAATTCCCGCTCACAACGCGTCCTCTGGATGCTGGAAGAGCTGGGCGTGCCCTACGAGATCAAGCATTACCAGCGCGATCCCAAAACCATGCTGGCGCCGGAAAGCCTCAAAAAAGTGCATCCTCTGGGCAAATCTCCAGTGATCACCGACGGCGATCTGGTGGTGGCCGAATCCGGCGCCATTATCGAATACCTGGCCCACACCTACGGCAAAGACACCATGCTGCCCGAGACCGGCGGCCAGGCCTGGCTCGATTACACCTACTGGCTGCATTACGCCGAAGGCTCCCTGATGCCGCCGCTGGTCATGCGCCTGGTGTTTGAAAAGGTCAAGACCAGCCCGATGCCATTCTTCATCAAGCCGGTGGCCAAAGGCATTTCTGACAAAACCAACGAAATCTTCATCGGCCCGATGATCAAGACCCATCTGGACTTTGTGGAAGGTCACCTGTCGAAAAACACCTGGTTTCTGGGGGACAACCTGAGCGCAGCGGATATCCAGATGAGCTTCCCGCTTGAGGCTTCGGTAGCCAGGGGCATCGTCGGTAAGAACCGGCCGAATATCACGGCCTGGGTGGAACGGGCACATGCCCGACCCGCTTATCAGAAGGCGCTCGAGAAAGGCGGCGATTACGATTTTGCGTGACTGAGTGGTCGAAGCCGGCAGGGATTATGTCTTATCACATGCGGGGATTGTCAGCTTCATCCCCGCCTGAGGTAGAAGGGTTCCAGGACCGGCTTCAGACCTTTCGCCTCGTCAATAAATAGCTGCAAGTGAGGGAAAGGAATCTCTATACCGGCGTTATCCAGCGCTTCTTTCATCTGCTCCAGAATATCGGCCATGATTCTGGGCCGCACATCCAGATTATCGGGCGTAATCCAAACTTTGACTTCAAGGTTCACTGACGAATCACCGAGGCTCTTGAGCAAAACACGTGGCTCCATGCCAGCGCCCTGAAGAACTTCCGGATGCGACAGCAAAACCGGCATCAGCACTTCCCTAGCCGCCTTCGCAGATTCCTTGTAGGCAATTCCCACCGGAATATTCAGACGTGTCACACCCTCTGCGCTGTAATTGATGATATCCGTGGAGGCAACGCTGTCGTTTGGAATCATCGTGAAGATGTTATCCCGGGTTCGCAGCCAGGTGGTTCGCAAGGCAATTTTGACCACTTTGCCCTCCTGTCCGTTGATGGTGACCCAATCACCGATGCGAAAAGGCCTTTCAATCAGCAGGGTGATACCCGCAATGAAATTGGAGAGGGTCGATTGCGCTGCAAAGCCAACAGCAATACCGACGATGCCCAGACCGGCGATAATCGACACCACATCAAAACCGAACTGGGCAAGCACCGTCACCACCGCAAGGGTTGCGGCGATAACTGCAAACAGATTCTCGACCAATTGCCGGATGGAAGGATCCATTCGATAGCGTGAAGTGCCATCCTTGATCAGCCGCCGGAAAACTACCCAGACCACGTAGAAACCGAGGACCATGAAACCCGCCCTGGCCATCGCCTTGAGAACCTCGGGAGAGACACCGAACTGCGCAAGAATAACCACCAGCGCACCCAGCCCGGCAAGATAGCGAAGGCCGCTGCGCACCTGGATATAAAGAGGCGTTTGGGTTCGCCCCTCGCCCAAAGTCAGCCTGATAAGAGCTATCAGTACCAGATAGACTCCCAGAAACACTGCAAGGTAGATCACAGAAACCAGCAGCTGACTAAGTATCTGTACCAGCAACGCACTCCAGTCGAGATTCTCGCCTGACACTGCCTGAAAGGCATCGCCAAGATTTCGGCGGAGCTGTTCAATCAAATCTGCACCGAATGATTCAACCATGAT
>CAZFQI010000076.1:0-10501 GCA_964520755.1 uncultured Marinobacter sp.
ATATTAATGATTGGCGGGGGCGCATTCTTATTCTGGAAACGCCAAATTAGCAGTAAATCTATTGTTTAAGGAGGCAGAACATGGAAGCCAAATCTACCCAGGACGACTACAACCAGGTCAAGCAGGATCTTCAGGAACTGCGCGAGGATCTGGCCAAGCTGACCCGGACCGTTTCGGAAAGCCAGAAAAGCAACATCAGCAGTCTGCGGGATGAAATCCGTCGGGAGAGTCGCGAGGCTCTTGACCAGGTCAGGCAGCGGGGCGATGAGGCCCTGCATCGTGCCAAGGATGCCGGAGACAAAGCGTTTCACGATGTTGAACACAAGATTGAGGAGCGCCCGTTCCTCAGCATCATCGTCATGTTTCTGGCGGGCATTCTGGTAGGCAAGATGCTTGATCGCTGATGATGCTTGATTCCCCCCAGGTACAGGGTGCAATGCGCAAGGCTGCCGCGGCCGTCATCGGCTTCGTATTGGCGATGGTCTTGCTCACCGCCCTGATGCTTTTCGGATTTTACCTGCTCGTTCAGGCAGCCGTGCTTGGACTGTCACCCTGGCTCGGCGAGGCGGGCGCCATGGCGCTGTCGGGGTTCGTTTGCATTCTCTTGCTTGCGCTCGTCTTCTACCGCCTGACGCGCCCGGTTTCCGCCAGCAAACGCCAAAAAGGGTCCGAGGGTCAATCAGGCTCCGGTATTGATGCCATTCGCAATCTGATCAAAGCCAATCCCCTGGAAGCGGCGTTGATGGCTTTCGCGGTGGGGATCGCTGAGCAGAAGGATCCCAGACTCAAATCATTGCTTATGGAAGGCGGTATGGTATTGATGAAACGGGCGGAATCCGCAGACCCTGATCAATCCGGTACCGGTGAGGTTCCTGAGCAAGATGATCAAACCCCTCCGGGTCCCGGAGCCGCCCACTAAACTGATTACTGAACGTTTTCCTGTTCACCAAACCGGTCGGCGAACAATGCCGAAGAAAGATACCGTTCTGCCATGTCGGGCAGAACCACCACAATGTTCTTGCCCTGGTATTCCGGCTGTTTGCTGATCCGCACAGCAGCCACGACTGCCGCGCCGCAGGAAATACCGCAGAGAATGCCCTCTTCCTGCATTAGCCGATGGGCCATGTCCATGGCGTCTTCATTGGAAACGGCTTCCACCAGATCGACCTGTTCGAGATCCAGGTTCTTGGGCACGAATCCGGCGCCGATGCCCTGAATCTTGTGGGGTGCAGGTTTCGGATCGTCGCCGTTCATCACCTGGCTTATCACAGGCGAATCCGTCGGTTCCACAGCAACGGTAGTGATCTGCTTGCCTTTGGTGCCCTTGATGTAGCGCGATACGCCGGTCAGCGTGCCGCCAGTGCCAACGCCGGCCACAAAGACGTCGATTTCACCGTCGGTGTCATTCCAGATTTCCGGGCCGGTGGTGTCCTCGTGGATACGAGGATTGGCCGGGTTCTGGAACTGCTGGGGCAGGAAATGATTATCTGGATCAGACGAGAAAATTTCCTCGGCCTTGGCGATGGCGCCCAGCATCCCTTTGGCTGGTTCGGTCAGTACCAGTTCTGCTCCGAGGGCTTTCAGGACTTTTCGTCGCTCCAGGCTCATGGAGGAAGGCATGGTCAAGACCAGTTTGTAGCCCCTTGCGGCGGCTACGAAGGCCAGTGCGATGCCGGTATTGCCACTGGTAGGCTCCACGATGGTCATGCCGGGCTTCAGCGTCCCGCGCTTCTCGGCGTCCCAGATCATGGCTGAACCGATCCGGCATTTGACGGAATAGGCCGGATTGCGGCCTTCAATCTTGGCCCAGATAGTCGCGCCGTCGTTGACCCGGTTCAGCTTTACCAGCGGGGTATTGCCAATGGAGAGTGAGTTATCCTCGTAGATACGTGCCATGGCGGTCTCCTTGTCCTTTTGTTTCCCAGCAGTTTAGCACCACTTATGATCAGACCGCGCGTGCCTCAAGACGGTTCCTGCCATTCTGCTTTGCCAGATACAGGGCCTGGTCTGCCTGCCTGAGAAATTCTGCGGGTGAGTCGTCTGGGCCCGGAACGCCTGTGGCCAGACCAATACTGATCGTCAGATGGACATCCTTGCTGTCACAGACCGAGCAGCCACTCTCAACCGCTTTGCGGAAGGTCTCCAGCCGGTTGCGGATTTCAGTGCTGTCTTCGTAGCTGGCAAAAATCACGAACTCCTCGCCGCCAAATCGGGAGAGCCTGTCGGTTTCCCGACGGAAGTGCTCACGCATGAGCTCTGCGAGGGTTTTCAGGCACACATCTCCCGCTTCGTGGCCGTAGTTGTCATTGATCCTCTTGAAATGGTCGGCATCCACCATGGCCACCGCAAAGCCCGAGCCATGGCGCTGGCACCACTGGAAGCTCTTGCGGAACTCCTGGTCAAAATAACTCCGGTTGCCCAGCTTGGTAAGGTCGTCTGTCACGCTAAGCCGTGCCAGTGTCTCGTTGGCGTCGGTCAGGTCTTTGTTGAGCCGATTGAGCTTCCGGTTCCAGTAAACCAGCAGTAGCGTAATTATTAAGGCCGCTATCGACAGCTGCCAGATCAGGGTGTAATCCACGGATTGTTTGAGGCGGATATTGCGCCACTGCCGTTCGAGATTTTTCCGTTCCTCTGCGGTAAGACTGGATACGAGCTTATGCATGATGCCCAGAACCACCGGCTCGTCTTTGCGCGTTGCGACCGAGAGTGACCAGTCTGCCGGAATGCGGCCGATGACTTTCAGGTCTGCAAGGCCGAGCTCCTGCATGTAATAACTGGCTGTTGCCAGTGTTGTAATGTAGCCGTCCAGTTCATCGTTCTGCAGCTTACGAAGGCCTGCCTGCTCGTTGGCCACTTCGATAAGGTTCAAAGAGGGATAGCGACTTTGCAGTAGCTCTGCGAAGGCATAGTCTTTGACCACTCCGATTCGCTGCCCGCGCAGATCGCCCACCCGCTCGATGAAGGGGGCTTCGATCCGGCCAAGCACAACCGTCGGCACTTCAAGATAGGGTTCGGTAAAATTCAGGAATTCCGAGCGCTCTGGCGTTTTCATTGCCATGGTGAAAATGTCGCACTTGCCCTGCCTGGCAGCTCCAATCGAATCCGTCCAGCTGTCTGTGGGCACCAGCTCGAACTTAACCGGCGCCCGGTTCGAGAATAATCGGGCCACTTCCGCCGATAATCCGGCATGGTTGCCCTCCTCGTCGATGCCTTCCAGTGGGAGCCAGTCAGGATCAATACACATGTTGATCTGGTTGTCTCGAGCTTCAAGCCAGGCCAACTCAACCGCGTTCAGGGTGACCTCACCGGTTTCCTGTACGTCCAGGTCAACGCTTGCTCCGAGCCATCGGCTCTCGATGGTGTGCATTTCTTCGGGGGTGATTGCCGACAGGGCCTGGTCGAAGATGTCGGCCAGAGGCGCAAGACCGGGCCGGACGCCGAACCGGAGGTCTTCGCCGGTCTGTCCTTCAATGGTCAGCTCTCCCGCTATTCTCACGCCCGGGATACCCAGCTCCCGGATCCAGAAGTTGCCGTTGGGCAGCGCAGCTAGCACAACATCCACTTCGTCTCTGGCAAGGGCCTGGAACATGGTGTCCTGGGTTGTGAAAATCCGGGCATTGTTGCCGAGCGCCTGGCGGACTGGTTCCTCATAATAAATACCGGAACCCAGGGCAACGCGCTGGTCCTTCAAATCGTCCAGGCTCTCGATCCTTAATGCCGGGTCCCGGGTAAACGCGACGTTGGGGATGGTGTGATAGGGCTGGGTAAAACGGGTGAAAGCCTGACGTTCGGGGCGGAACGACATGTTGGCAAGCACATCAATTTCGCCATCACGGAACAGCGGGAAGAGTTCTATCCACTGGCCCCCGACTGGTATTACCTGTAAACCGGTCAGGTCTGATATCCGGCTGAGCACATCCACGCTCAACCCGTGAATCCGTGTAGCGCTCTCGAAACTGTAGGGAGCGTAATCCCGCATCAGACCCACGCGAACGGGCCCGGTTTCGGAGATAAACTCGCGCTGGTCCGGCGTGAGGGAAAAGCTGGCACCACTGGCAAGGCTGCCGCCTCCCAGTTCCTGCCAACGTTGAAGCAGTTGGTCGATGCGCTTGTCCGGGACCTGCTCCAGGCCAGAGGCGATCTTCTGGTACAGATCCTCGTTGGCTTTCAGAACGCCAATGCGAAAATCCTCGGTCGCAAGCTCTCCGAGAGGCGCTGTGCCGGCAATCTCGAGAAATCCGAAGCCAGCGTTGTTGGCATAGTATTGAAGGGTCAGCCTTGGGCCAATAATGACATCCACCCAGCCGAACGCCAGGGCGCGAATGAGGCTGTGGACTGAATCATAGCTCGTAAGGGGGATCCCTTCCGCGACCAGTGCCTGGCGATAGTACACATCGCGAACAACGCCCACCCGGAGGTCCCTGAGATCCGACATGGCGCTGATTTTTCCCAGTGGCGTCTGGGAGTTATGCATCAGATAGGTTTGTCGGAGGTGATAAGGTTCAGTGAACAGAATGTTTTCCGCGCGTTCGGGACTGAACGAGATGCCGTCAATGACATCCAGCTCACCTCGCATAAACGCATCGTAGATCTCCGGCCAACTCCCGGCCCGGAAGCGGAAAGTCAGATCGGACTGTCGGGCCACCTCCCGAAGAACATCAACTGAAAAACCGGAGGCGCCGGGGCCGTCATCGAACGAGTAGGGTTTGTTGTCGCCCACGATACCGACGGAGATGGCATCGTCCAGCTGCTCGGACATCGCCAATGGGGAGGCCAGCAAAAAGCAAAGGGCCCAGAGGACAGTCGCGGCCACGCTCTGGCATCGGGTTTGATTGTTAGTAGCGCGAGTGTCCATCGGTGGGCCGGCGATCCTTTACAACTTCGACTTTAGTGTAGCCGTAACCGATGCGATTTCACATTATTCAGGCGCTGACTGAGCGGCCGGTATAGTCGGAGAAATCCGGCTTTTTCGGATGGTGCTTGTCGTCGGTCATGTAGGCCGAGGTCAGGATGAACTCGGCAGTTGCCCGGTTGCAGGCCACGGGAATATTCCAGAGCGCGGCAATACGCAGCAGGGCCTTGATGTCGGGGTCGTGGGGCTGCGGTTCCAGCGGGTCCCAGAAGAACACCAGCAGGTCGATTTCGCCCTCGGCGATCTTGGCGCCGATTTGCTGGTCGCCGCCCAACGGACCGCTGAGCAGGCAATGGATGTCGTCCCGCTCCAGGTTGTCCCGGAGCAGCCGGCCGGTGGTGCCGGTGGCGTAGAGTTTCAGCGGGGCAAAACGGGTGCGGTTCTCGGCAACCCAGTCCACCAGTTCTTTTTTCTTGTTGTCGTGTGCCACCAAAGCAACGGATTTTACGGCCATTTGGGGTAAAGTCTCCTGTTATCACGGTTTTTACAGGGTTAGTGTTTCACAGGCTGGCCCGGTTCGGAATAGGAAAGAGGTTTATGTCCGCGACTGCATCCTTTGACTGGCAATCCACCCCGGCCGCTGTCTGGCGTCGCCATCGCTCGGGACTTCGCGCCATCCGTCGGCTCGATCCTGTGCAATGGCAGGATCTGAAGGGTATCGACCGACAACAGCAGGCCCTGGCTCGCAACACCGAGCGCTTTCTTGCCGGCGAGCCCTCCAACAACGCGTTGCTGTGGGGCTCCCGGGGCACGGGTAAATCGTCGCTGATCAAGGCGCTGCTGAATCGCTACCAGGGGCGCGGGCTGCGGATGATCGAGGTGGACAAGGACGATCTGGTCAACCTGCCGGAAATTGTCGACGACATCTGCGACCTGCCGTTCCAGTTCGTGATTTTCTGCGACGACCTGTCGTTTGATGTGGGTGAGTCCAGCTACAAGGCCCTTAAAAGTGTACTGGAGGGTTCCCTGGAGCTGCCGCCGGAGAACGTGCGGGTTTATGCCACCTCCAACCGCCGTCATCTGATGCCGGAGTTCATGTCCGATAACCTCAAGAGCGAGATGCGCGACGGTGAACTGCATCCGGCTGAAGCCATCGAGGAGCAGGTGTCCCTGGCGGACCGTTTCGGTCTGCAACTCTCGTTTTATGCCTTCTCACAGGAAGTCTACCTGCAGGCAGTGGATGCGCTTTTCCCCGCTGTCGATGACCGAGAAGGCCTGCACCGGGAGGCGATTCGGTTCGCCACCGCCAAGGGTGTGCGCAATGGCCGAACGGCCCAGCAGTTCTACCGGCAATTTGCCGGAGAACGGAATCTGGGCAGAGTGAAGTAACTACTGCCGCTTCGCCATTTTGATGAAGTGGTGGTGAACCACCCGAACCCCAAGGAATACCAGGGCCATGACCACCGGAATGGCGATGCCCAGAACCAGGGTTTTGTTGAAGACAACACCGGCCTCGTACACCGAATCCAGGCCGAACTTCAGCAGGCCGATCAGGTAATAGGTGATGGCCACCACGGAGAAACCTTCCACGGTGTGCTGCATCATCAGCTGAATTTTGGAGCGTCGGTCCATGGAGCTGAGCAGTTGCTGGTTCTGGCTCTGGATGGCCAGCTCCACCCGGGTGCGCATCATGTCTGAAGCCCGGTCTACCCTACGGGACAGGTCTTCCAGCCGTTCACTCACTGCTTCGCAGGTTTTCACCGCCGGTGTCAGCCGGCGGGTCATGAATTCGGTCAGGGTCAGGTGGCCGGAGAGTTCGTCCTCCCGGAGTTCCTCCAGGCGGGTCAGTACCAACTGATGATAGGCCCGGGTGGCGGAGAAACGGAACGTGGAGTGGGCTCGGAAGGCCTCGATACGGGCTGCGATGTTGGTAAGCTGGGCCAGCAGCTTTTCTTCGTCCACATCTTCGTTTTCAGCCAGCGAACGGGTGATCACCGCCAGCTTTCCGTCCATGTCATTCAGGGAAGGCGTGATTTCACGGGCAACCGGCAGCGCCAGCAGAGACATCAGTCGGTAAGTTTCAATCTCCATCAGTCGCTGGGTCAGGCGACCCAGCTGGCTGTCCGACATGTGGTGGTTCATCACCATGAACCGGCCAAAACCATCGCTGTGCAGCCGGAAGGTGCCCCATACCCGGGCGGCCCCCTCCTGGGGGCTGGAGCCAATCAGGCGCATGCCTTCGAAGTGCTTGCGCACATAGCCCAGGTCGCCCTCGGTTCCGTCAGTGGCGGGCCGGACTTCCAGGTGAAAGGCGGCGATCACCGTGCCGGTCAGTTGCTCCAGCCATCCTTCGGGCAGCGGGGTGATACCGGTTTCGGTAAACGGCGTTTCATCGCCCGCGGCCAGATTGATAAAGGTATAGGACGCAAATTCCATGTGCATCTCCCGACGCACCCGCAGGGAACCAAACGTGTGCTCGAAACAGCCCACTTCCTTTTCCGGCACCGGATGTCCCATCAGCCGATGGAGTTCCTGAAGATGCCGGAATTGCTGCTCCCGCTGTTCCGGGGTGGTCATCACCGCCATCTGCGTGACCCGCGCCGGTGTCGGCAGCACCTGAAACGGCCGTGAATGCAGCTCGTTGTAGAGATCGTTCCGAAGCGGATGAATATCGAGGGAGTCCAGGCGTGCGCTCACGGCGGGAAGTTCCTGTTTTCAAGAGTGGATGGCTGGGATAATAACCCGGAAGCTGACGCCGTCAATGCCACCTTGGGTGCGGTTGCGGGCTTCCACCCGGGCACCATGGTAGTCGGCAATCAGGCTGACAATCAGCAAACCCTGCCCCAGATGGCCCTGTTCCTGGCCGTCCCGCATCGAGACAAACGGGCTGAAGATGTCGGTTGTGGTGTCTTCCGGCAGTGCCGAGCCCTGATTGAAAACGGACAGGCGCAGGCCCTCTGGCGTGGTTTCCAGGCTCACTTCAATCAGGCCATCCTGGGGCGTGAAATCCCGGGCGTTGTCCACCAGTTTGTCGAGCAGTTGCACCATCAGCTCCGGAGAGCCGGTGATCGCGCAGCCCGAATCGGGTCCTGAATAGCGAATCTGGTGGCTGCTGTCGAGGGCCTGGTAGGCGGCCGTGGCTTCGGCGGCCACTTCCGCCAGATCAAACTGTTCTTTATCTGCATGGTCCAGGCTCTGTTCAAGCCGTGCTGCTTCGCTCATGCCGTGGAGTATCTGCCGGAGGCGTTCGGTGGCTGAGGCCGCCCGTTCAATGTACTGCCTACGCTCTTCCTCCGAGTTGCTGTGGTTCAGGTTCTCAAGCGAGGAGCGGACCACAGCAACAGGGGTTTTCAGCTCGTGGGACAGTCGCCTGGAGAAACTCTCCAGGTAGCGGTTATAGCCGTGGAGGCGGTCCACCATAAGGCTGAAGTGCCGTTGCAACTGGCCCAGTTCGTCCTTGCTTCGGGCATCCGGCACTCTGCCGGTAATTCGGCCGTCTTCGTCAATACTGGCACTGACAGCGCGCTGCAGCCGGGTAATCCGCCAGGACAGCCAGCTGGCATAGCCAAGCAGAACCAGGGTGATAGCGACAATGATGAGGGTGCTGCGGGCAATGACCGAGCCCAGGGCAGAGCCGGAGAGGGTCAGAAGCTGATCCAGTGATTGCTCCAGAATCAGCGTGCGGCCACCGAAAACCTCCCGGGTGGTCAGCAGCCAGACGCTGTCATCTTCGTGGCGGACCAGGCCTGTCTCCGGGAGCGCCTCAATTGCCACACGGTTAGTGCCGGTTTTGATGACGGTAGGTTCTGGCTGGTAGAGGCGAACCAGGCCCCGGAGCGCATTGAGACTGATCTGCTCGACCACCTGAAGCGGGCTGAGGCTGTCGAACTCGGGTGTGTTCATCGTAGAGCCAGACTGCTGTCGTGCGATCACCCAGCCGGCAGGTTCGATGAGGCGGACCTGTTGGCCCTGGTTCAGTTGTGGCTCCAGCTGGCGCTCAAGGGCCAGATTGCGACTGACCAGGACAGGCAGCGGGTCAACCGGCGTGGAGACGCCGGTGGTCTCGTCGCCGCCCCATAATGCCGTAAAACCCAGACGGCTGCGGTCGGCGGGCATGGGTAATTTCAGTTCCAGCTGCCAGCCCTCGCCGGTGCCCTGCAAAAAGCCCGAGATGCGGTAATCCGGCTTTCCGCTGGCCTCTTCCAGACCATACAGCTGGCCAGGGGCCGGCGTGCGCAGCAGCCAGGATTTCCGGATCGCTCCGGGAACCAGGTTGCCGGGGGCAGGCTCCAGCCAGAGCCTGAGACGGTCATGGGGCTGATCCGGGTTGCCTGGATTGAAGAACACGGGTTGCCGTTGGTTGACGCGGATCAGCAGGTACAGGTTCCGCCGGTCGGTCGCAGCCTGCCACTGGAGGAATGGCTCGCCGGCCTCCGTGCTGGTCTGGCCTTGCCAGTTTCTTGCCTGGTTTTCCTCGTCGTAGCCCGGCCAGTCGTCGCCATAACCATCCAGGTTCAGGTTGCCGGCCAGGGGTTCAACGTAGATGGCTGGCTCATCAGGTCTGATAACGGTGGTGCCAATAATCTGGTCGCCGGCCGTCTGGGCCAGTCTCCCGGCCTGGGCCTGCAGTTGCTGCCGGGCCTGTTGTCGGAGGGCGTCGTCCAGTTCCAGGACAAACTGCAGGCCTGCCCAGGGAATCAGCAGCATCAGCAGGCTGGCAACGAACAGCTGGCGCTTGAGGCTCAAGGCTCAGACCTCACGGGCATTCCAGCGATAACCCATGCCATAAGCGGTCTGGATGCCATCGAAAGTCTCGTCCAGCTGTGAGAATTTGCGGCGGATACGTTTGATGTGAGAGGTGACCGTGTTGTCGTCCAGTACGGTGCTGGCCGCTTCCATCAGTTGTTCGCGACTACGCACGTGACCCGGGTGCTGAACCAGCGAGTGCAGCATCCAGAATTCGGTGACGGTCAAGTCGATGGGTGTCTCGTCCCAGGCGACGGTCATGCGATCCACATTGAGGGTGAGTTTGCCCCGCTGGAGCACTTCGTCCGGCTTCTGGAGGGCTTCTGCCCAGGCATCGGCCCGTCTGAGCAGGGCGGTAACCCGGGCCAACAGGTGGTCCAGGCTCATGTCCTTGGTTACGTAGTCGTCGGCGCCCAGGCGCAAGCCGTGGACGGAATCGATATCGCTGTCACGGGCGGTCAGGAAGATAATCGGCAGGGTCTGGGACAGTGACCGCAGATCCTGGCACAGGGCGAAGCCGCCCTCCGGCTCATCGCCCAGGCCGACGTCGATGATGGCCAGGTCGGGCAATGACTGACGCAACACCTGCCAGGCAGAAGACCGGTCGCCATGGGCGCTCACACGATAGCCACGGCGCTCGAATGCAGCGCGATAGTTGTCGCGGATGGCGGGTTCGTCTTCGATCAGTACAACGTGTTTCTTCATGGTGGCGGCTGCTTCCCGTTGCCGGTGTGTGCCTATTTAACCACGGCAGGTGGCGATAACAAGGGCGCAGGCTGTTGTTGCCATAATTCATCATTTTTTGAGGGCGGTTTGTCGCTTTCTGCCATGGGAGTTCCTTTCCGGATTGCTGAAATGGCGGTGTTTCGCACAGTCATGCAGTCACAAGGATTCTCTCATGAT
>CAZFQI010000076.1:10601-15722 GCA_964520755.1 uncultured Marinobacter sp.
ACCGGGACTTTGTGGTGCGCTGGCGCCCGGTTGCCGGGCTGGAGCCCTCGGCAGCGGTGTTCCATCAGTCCTGGGAAGGAGAGGACTATCTCATGGCCATGTTGGTGCCTGGAGAAAGCGGCACCATGGCGTTGCCCCGGGATCTGGTGTTCGTGATCGACACCTCCGGTTCCATGGCGGGCGAATCGATCCGCCAGGCCCGAAGTGCCCTTCAGGCCGGTCTGGACACGCTGACGCCACGGGACCGGTTTAATGTGATTCAGTTCAACAGCCAGACCCATTCCCTGTTCATGCAGCCGGAAATGGCTAACGGGAACAATCTTGCCCGGGCCCGCCAATACGTTGATCGGTTGAGGGCGGACGGCGGCACCGAGATGGCGCCGGCGCTTTCCAGAGCTCTGGAAAGTGGAAGCGAAACTGAAGACGCAGCGCGGGTGCGCCAGGTGATTTTCATTACCGATGGCGCGGTCGGCAACGAAGCAGCGCTGTTTCAGCAGATCCGTGAGCAGTTGGGTAACCAGCGATTGTTTACCGTGGGCATTGGCTCGGCTCCAAACCGGCATTTCATGCGTGAGGCGGCCCGCTGGGGACGGGGTACCTACACGGCGATCCATTCGCCTTCCGATGTGGACGGCCCTTTGCAAGCGCTGTTTTCGGCCATGGAGTCGCCGGTTCTGACGGATATCCGTGTCAACTGGTCCAATCAGGAAGCCGGCACTGAGTCTTTCCCAAAGCGCTCAGGCGATCTGTTTCAGGGCGAGCCGTTGATTCATGTAGCCCGTGGCGTTCCGGCCATGGGCGAACTGAAAGTATCGGGTCGTTTGCCAGGTGGCAAGGACTGGAGCAGGACGCTGGACCTGCAACAGGCCGCTTCCGCAACAGGGCTTCATCGGCACTGGGCGAGAGAGAAAATCGACAGTCTGGAGGATGAAGCTAAGGTGGCAGGCCGGCAGCCGGACAAGTCCAGTATCACCGAGCTGGCAGTCAGCCACGGTTTGATGTCGGCCTATACCAGTTTTGTGGCTGTGGATTCCACGCCGGCCCGGAGCTTAGAAACGCCAGTGGTATCGGACAACCTTCCTACCCTGCTGCCAGCGGGCAGCCAGGCTGGCATGCTGCGCTATCCGCAGACGGCAACCTCGGCGCCGTTGCTGATTGCCCTCGGCCTGGTCGGGCTGATGTTCTCCCTGGCGATTGTGCTGCTGCAGAGGAGGGCGTTCTCATGACACGGCTTCTGCTTCTGTTATTGACCAGCTCTGCTACCTTGTTGGTATTCGGGTTATGGATTCCGCTCAAGGCGGTTATTGCCCAGGAATTACTGGCGATCGCCTGGGCGGAAAGCCAGGCCCGGCAGACGGAATCGCGCCCCTGGCCCTGGGCGGACACCTGGCCGGTGGCCCGACTGGCTATTCCGGAGCTGAACGACTCGATGATTGTTCTGGCCGATACCCACGGAGAGAGCCTGGCCTTCGGGCCGGGCCGGTTAACCGGCAGCGAAGATACTGGCGGAACCGTGATTATTGCCGGACACCGGGATACCCATTTCCGGAGCCTGAAAGCGCTGGAAACCGGTAATGAGGTTCGCCTGCAAGGCCGGGATGGCCGGTGGCAAAGCTACCGTGTTGACAGTGCCCGGGTGGTGGACAGTCGTTCAGAGCTGATCGATACCCAACGTTTGCCGGAGGGGACGCTTCTGCTGGTGACCTGCTACCCGTTCGACAGTGTCGATGCCGGAGGGCCGCTTCGTTACGTGGTCAGAGCTTCGGCAAAGGGCAAACAAAGGGAACAAATTGACACTGTTGCCGGAATATAAAGTTGGCGTACACTTGTGCGCCAAAATTTGGCTGCAGAGTTTGGTTGCATGGGAACTATCAGAAAACTGCTGGCGTGGCTGAGCGTGCCGATCATCTGTCTGTTCGCGTTGGTGTTCTACGCGGCAAGGCCGTTCAATCCGGATAACAACCGTATCCTGGCGCGTGCTGTGGCTCGTTTCGGGCGGGTAGTCCTGGGGATGGAGCGACCGCTGGAAGGCTGGGCGAATATGCCGCAGGATCGGCCCACCGTCGTTATTGCCAATCATCAGCACAATGACGATCTGTTTGTGGTGGGCGACCTGTTGCCGCCTCGAACCGTAACGGTCGGTAAATCGTCACTGGTATGGGTGCCTTTCTTTGGCCAGGTGTTCTGGCTTGGCGGCAACGTCATCCTCAACCGCGGACGTTCCCACAAGGCCGTTGCGGTTATGAAAGCCACAAGCAGTGCCATCGCCCGGGATCGGAAAAGCCTCTGGGTTTTCCCCGAGGGCACCCGCAGCAAGGGCCGCGGCCTGCAGAAATTCAAAAAAGGCGCGTTTCACGCAGCGGTGGCATCGGGAGCGCCAATCACCATGGTGTGTGTGCAGGAATATGCGGATGAGGCGAAAGGCTGGAGCGGCCGCCGTGAATCGGTAGCCATCCGGATTTTGCCGCCCATCGAAACAGAAGGCCTCACCGTCGAGGATATTCCGGAACTGATGGCCCGATGCCATCGGCAAATGTCTGAGGCCATTGCCGCACTGTGATCCCCTTCCCTGGAAGTGCTTGAAGCACCACTGGAAACAGGGCAGTCTTGCGGGACTGTTGTTTCGTTCAACGACCCTCAGGGAGAGGCAAGAGATGAACCTGATTCTGTTTCTGATTATCGGCGGTGTGGCCGGCTGGTTGGCTGGTCTGATCATGAAAGGCCGTGGATTTGGCATTCTGGCCAACATCGGTATTGGTATTGTCGGCTCTTTTCTCGGCGGTTTCGTATTCCGGCTCCTGGGGCTGGCGGCCCAGGGCGCTGTCGGTGAGCTGGTGACCGCAACGGTGGGTGCGGTGCTGCTTCTGGCGATCGTCAGCGCAATCAAGAAGGCCTGAGCATGATCGTACCCGTAACCGGAGTGTTTGCCGCAGTAATCGGCATTCTTTTACTGGTGTTGTCGGCTCAGGTCGTCAAATTTCGTCTGAAGTACAAAAAGGGGCTCGGCACCGCCGACGACCGGGATTTTGAGGCGGCTGTGCGGGCTCACGCCAACCTGGTGGAGTACGCCCCTCTTGGTCTGATCATGCTTGCCATCGCTGAACTCAACGGCGTTGCCAGTGGCCTGATCTACTGGACCGGGATGGCGCTGGTGGTTGGCCGTATTCTGCATGCCTTCGGCATGATCAACGGTCGCGGCGGCACCCACTGGGCCCGGATGATCGGCATCCTGCTGACCTGGCTGGCGATCCTGGTGGCTGCGTTGTTGCTGCTATGGAACGTCTGGCAGGTATACGGTTAACGGAAACGCTACTGGCGAGATTTGCCGAGAGCGAATACAAAAGGGGGCCTGGCCCCCTTTTTTCGTCTGTAAGCGATTTGTCAGAGCGCCCGGGCCACATCCAGAGTCAGATACTCCAGCTCAACCCGCCGGTTGGCAGCCCGATCTTCCGGGGTTGCCAGAGGGCGGGCTGAGCCCCAGTGACTCACCAGGATCCGGGATTCCGCAACGCCTTCCTGCATGAGAATCCGCGCGACCGCGTTGGCTCGCAATCGGGAGAGGAACCGATTGTAGTCTTCCGAGCCAAAGTTGTCTGAGTGGCCATGAATCCTGACGCTGACCGAAGGTGACTGCTTCAGATACGTGGCATGCTTTCTCATAAACACCAGATCATCGTCGTTCAGCGAGTGCTTGTTGAAGCCGTAATGGAACTTCATGCGGTGTGGTTTTTTACTGGCGGCCTCAAGGGTCGCAGGGTTGAAGCCGGCTGCAACCGCTGCCTTGGCGATCAGCTCAGGGTTATCCAATACGAGTACGGTCATCTGCAGAATCCTTGTTTCGGGTATCCGGTTCTTCTTGTTATTCCTGTTCAATATTGGCGGGAGCAGGAATAACGGCAATTGGCGAAAGGTCGATAAGGGCCCCGGGCAGGCTCCCTGGCTGACACCGATTAAATGTCATTTCCATGACGTCTCAATGACAGTTGAATCGGCTACCCGAGCTTTCCCTACTCTGTGGGGTGTGCCACATTTCTGGAATTGACCCGCAGCGACCTTTGCGCTGAATCCCATTTGAGCGCGAAAAGAAGGCGTGGCTGTGGTAAAAAGCAGACTTTCAGGGACAGATTATGATGAATTGTGACCGCCCATGCTGATTATCCCCGCCGAAAACGCCATCAACTGGAAACGCCCGCCCTGGGTCACCCTTGGCCTGATCATGGCCTGTCTGCTGGTTTTTCTGTTTTATCAGGGGGGCGACAGCCGGAAACTCGAGCAGGCGGTTGAGCAATACCTGGCGGACGACCTCCTTCAGCTGGAGGCCCCAGCTTATGAGGACTACCTGCAGCGGCAAATCCAGTTTCAGGGCGAAGATAGCCGGGTCTACGAGCTCCAGCAGTTTCAGCAACTTCGGGAAGAGAACGAGAACTTCTGGCTGGCTATCAACCTGATGATGGACCGTGAGTTCTACCAGTACCTGTTGCAAAACCGCGATGTCATCTGGGCGCCGGCGCAGCGTACACACTGGCAGGAACGCCGCGCGGCGATCGAACAGGAATACCTCCAGAAACTCAGTGCCAACCAGCTCGGTCTGGTGCCGGCGGATCTGTCGCTCTATACCCTGATTACCTACCAGTTTTTGCACGGCGGCTGGGGCCACATCATCGGTAACCTGATCTTCCTGTTCCTGCTTGGATTTACCGTTGAGAAAGCCCTGGGCCCTGGTCGGTATCTGATTGCCTATCTGGTGTGCGGGGCCCTTTCCGGTCTCATGTTTACCGCGGTTTCGGCGGGTAGTTACGTGCCCCTGGTAGGAGCTTCCGGTTCAATCTCTGGTCTGATGGGCATGTACGTGGCCATTTACGGACTGCAGAAGATCCGTTTCTTCTACTTTCTCGGTGTCTACTTCAACTATTTCCGTGCTCCGGCTATTGCCTTGCTGCCCGTGTGGGTGGGCAAGGAAATCTACGATTACTGGTACGCTGGTGCCACGGGCATCGCTTACATGGCCCACGCGGGCGGCCTGATTGCCGGCGCAGGCCTGGTCTGGCTACTGGGCAAGAGCTGGCTGCACGTGCGTGAGGAATTCTTCGAGCCGGAAGAGGAAGAGCAGGATGCCCGGTT
>CAZFQI010000077.1:0-12859 GCA_964520755.1 uncultured Marinobacter sp.
GTCGGTAACAACACCCGAGGTCTGGCCGGACAATGCCGCATCAATAATCAGATCCTCCCCTGGTGGCGGCAGATCAGGCATTGGATTGGCGCCGGAGAGCGTGTCCACCTGCATGAAATGGCCGGTATCGATGACCTTGAAAAGTACCTCGGAAGCGGCATCTTGTTGTTTCGGTATGATACCGGACTCGGTCAGGTTGATGATCCCACCGGCAAAACCAAGTAAATCCCCATCGTCACTCTTGATTGGGTAAAGAAAAGACAGGAGTGGAAGCCCGGTTGTCCTGCCAATAATCGGACGGCTGATAACGGGTTCCCGGGTTTTGTAGGCCTCGCGAAAATGCTGCCGGTCAGCGTAGGAGGTTCCTAAACGGTTGGGTACGTAAATGTTCTCGGCGATTGCTACGCTGTCTTCATCGAAGATCAGCAGGCCTGCCTCGAAGTACTCGGACAAACCCGGTTGCCGACCGAGCAGGGCTTCGATGCGATCTTGTGAAAGTCGGTTTTTACCATCCGTCAGAGTCGCGGCGAAAGCGCCCAGAGCCTGTATGCGCGCCTGGAGATCCTGATCGACTCGATTGGCGACCGACTCGGCGTCCAGAAGCTGGCGCTGGGTGAGAACGTTTTCAAAATCCCGGATCAGCTCGTTGTAGGCGGTCGCTGAAAGAACGACGACGGTCAAAAAACTGCTAAGGACAGCGATCAGCGCAACGCGGCTGCCAATGGAAAGATTCCTCAAATTTAGCCCTTCAGGTCGTAGCCGGAACAGTTCAAACGTGTTTTCATTACCGAGAGAGTAATAGAGTTTTCGGGCGCGGCAAATAGCCTTTCAGGAGTATTGATGTGGCCTTGGAGTCGACAGGCAAGATTTCTTCGCGATTGGAGATGCTCAGGCAGAGGTTTCTTGAGCGTGCCAAAGAGGACATTGAGCACCTGCGGGCACTGGCGGAAAAAACCCGGCGCGGTGAGTTCTCCGCCGATGGACTGTTGTTTTGCTACCAAAGCCTGCACAGGTTGTCCGGTTCTGCTGGCACCTTCGGCCTGCCCGAGCTCGGTGAAGCTGCAAAAGCTCTGGAGAAGCAGTTAAAAGGCCAGGCTGAGGAGCTTGGCTCGCTTGATGATACTCTCACTCATCCCGTCGATATTCCGGCCGGCTTTGCTGATGGAATAGACGCGCTGGCAGAGCTTGTTGAAGTCAAGAGTCAGGCGATTGAACAGTCCAGCAGTTTTAGTGAGGAGCCCGCGACTTACAAGGGTAGCCAGGGCATGCAGGTGAGCGTTCTGCTCGTGGAAAAGGGAGATGAACGCCTCGCGATCCTGGAGAAGGAGATGGCTCCGTATGGCTTTTCCTTCACCAGCGTAAGCTGTGATGATGACGGCGCGCTTGGCAACGCATTGGGGGAAGTTCGCGGAGCAGCGGCCATTTTGTGTCGGGAATCCGCTCTTTCAGATGTCATGTCCTTACGTAACACATCTTTTGAGGAAAGCTCTCGTCGCCGCCTGCCGGTCATTTGCCTTGGCAGCGATGATTCTTTCCAGAACCGCTACAGAGTGGCCGAGGCTGGAGCGTTTGCATTCTTCCCGGATCCGGTGGACATACCTGAACTTGCCGAAAGGATTGAGTCGCTGGCCATTGAACGCAGCGCCAATGTACAGGGGCGCGTGCTCATCGTTGAAGACGATGCCGAGCTGGCCGAACACTATTGCCTGGTGTTGCAGGCGGCCGGGATTGAGGCGCAAGCGGTGTCAGAGCCACTTCACCTGATGTCCAATCTTGCAGACTTTGAGCCGGACATTGTTCTGATGGATGTTCAGATTGGCGAGTACTCCGGTGTCACTCTCGCCCGGCTGATTCGGTTCGAGCCACGGTGGTTGAGCCTGCCAATCATCTATCTGTCTTCTGAGGATGATCCCGAGAACCAGCTGGAGGCGTTGTCGAAGGGCGCGGATGAATTCCTGATGAAGCCGGTCTCGGACAGTTATCTGGTGCGGTCGGTGCGTATTCGCTGCTACCGGGCCCGTCAGCTTTCCGAACTCATGAATCGGGATAGTTTGACCGGCCTTCTTAAACACTCATTGATCAAGGAAGAGGTTGAAAAAGAGCTGGCAAGATGTCGCAGGAATGGTGACCGGTCCTGTGTTGTTATGCTTGATCTCGATCATTTCAAGGCGGTAAATGATACCTGGGGCCACTCTCAGGGTGATATCGTCATTCGTACTCTTGCCAATCTGCTGAGAAACCGGTTGCGCGAGACCGATATGATCGGTCGCTACGGAGGCGAGGAATTCCTGGTGGTTTTACCTGAGTGTGATGTTTCTTCGGCCAAAGAGCTGATTCGTGGAATTGGTGAGAGCTTTTCCGAACTTTCTTTCGTGGCGGGAGAGTCCAACTATCAGGTTACCCTCAGTGCAGGCATTGCCGCGATAAATGACTTCACTAACGGTGAGGATGCCCTGAATGCCGCCGATCAGGCGCTTTATGAGCGCAAACGCGGTGGCCGTAACGGGGTCACCGTTTACTCTTCCAAATAATGTCCGTTGTACGCTTGGGGTGGTCATTTGAAAGCGCTGATTCTTGAAGACGATGATCTCATTGCCGAGTTGCTCGAAACTGTTGTTGCGGGCCTGTACTCGGGGGTGTCTGTTGTACTTGCCGAAACTCTGGGTGAAGCGCTGATTCAAGTAAAAAATAACCGGTTCGACCTGTACATAGCGGATAGAAATCTTCCGGATGGATCGGGTCTGGAACTTGTCAGGCAGGTACGTCAACTGGATCGTGATGTTCCCATTGTGATGGTCTCCGGTCGCTCTGATCGCGAGTCGGTGTTGCAGGCGGCTCACTACGGGATCGACGGTTACATGACCAAACCCTTCGATGTAGCGAACCTCCACGAACGTCTTGGAAAGCTACTGAAAGTCGATCAGACCTCCGAAACGCCGGACCTCGAAACATTACTCCGTGATTCACTGGAGGAAGTGATTCAGCTGCCCTCTGATGTGGATCCTTCGGATATTCTTGAATTGATCGGTCGCCAGGGGGATCTTTCTGCGGCTCAGCTGGCTGAGCGCTGGCGAGAGGAGGCCAGCTTGACCGCACGTTTGCTGGATGTAGCCAACAGCAGCTCTTTCAGGCGTTCCGGCAAGCCCGTTGAAACTCTGAGAGATGCTATCGGGTCGCTGGGCGTACCGCTCGCACTGAACCAGGCTTTGGCGTTGTCGCTGGATGTATCCAGCAAGCTGAAACATGAGTCGCTACGCGAGCTTGCCAAAGCCCACCACGAAGCCGCTTTACACGTGGCTAAAGAGGCCCAGCGACTGGCGATCAGGCTCAAGAAACAACCCGTTCTGCTCCAGAAAGCCGGATTACTCAGCCGTCTGGGCGAACTCGCTGTTCTCAAGGTACTCAACCAGTATGCTGCAGCGGGAGGAGAGATCGAAGCGGCAGCAGCGGAGAAGATCCTGGAGGACTGGGCCCAGGCTTATGGAAACCGGCTCAAGGTTCAGTGGAGATTGCCCCTGGGTGTCCGGGAGCTGATCGGTGCCGTTCATTTTCTGCCCAACGATTGCACCCGTGAGGAACGGTTGATTATGCGTGCAGCTTCCCTGTTGGCCTCAGGCGAGCAGGATTCCGCAGAATGCCGCAGGCTGATCAGGCGCATTGGTATGGAAACCGAGGAAACAGAGCGGGAGAAAGGCAATGGAGAGTAACCAACAGAGCCTGCCTCAGAGGATCCTGTATGTCGAGGATGATCCGGATATTCGGGCGGTCGCGGAAATTGCTCTGGAGGATGTCGGCGGCTTTACAACGGCAATTTGCGAGTCCGGGGCTGAGGCTGTGGAGAGAGCCTCCGAATTCGAGCCGGAACTGATTTTGCTGGACGTTATGATGCCGGGAATGGATGGCCCCACCACGATGCAGGCACTCCGGAAGCTGGATGGGCTGGGGACAGTTCCAGTCATCTTTATGACAGCGAGGCTACAGAAATCCGAAATCGAGGAATATCAGGCATTGGGCGCGCTCGGTGTCATCCCGAAGCCCTTTGACCCCATGAACCTTTCAGAACAGATTGCTCAGATTCTGGCAGATGCGGCGGGGCGGGATTTCCGGTAGTCTGGCCAACCTTAGCCCTGTTTTGATTGAAGAGGTACCCATGTCATCCTCCCCGTCCCGGGACGAACTGAAAACCAAACTGAATCTCGAGACTTCCCGCATCCGCTGGCATGAATTGCAGACCTATTTTGCCCGGGGACAGGTTGTCAGGGTGGCGCCGGAACTGGATCTGCTCGAGGTGGCCACCGAATTGGCTGCGGATAACAAACCCCGTTTCGAACAATGGATGAAAGACGGAAGGGTTGGCGAGGTTGCGCCGGATACCGCGCAAAGCTGGTATGACCGCAATGCGGAGCTCTGGGCGGTGGTCATCGCGCCCTGGGTTCTGGTTCAGGACAGGTCAGGTCATGTTCTGCACTGACAGTCCAGCGCTATGAAGCTTCACTATTTCCACGGCCGCAGCCCGCTCCGGGACCTTGTGATGGTGAATGGCGGCCAGCGGATTGAGCTGCATATCCGGCCCGTTGGCGATGGTCACTGGGGGCTGGTGGCACTGGCGGGGCCGGATAAGGGGCGGCCTGATGGCCAGTTCTGCCGGGGCCCCTGGCCAACCCAGGCCCGCGCTGAATCGGTTCTGAGAAGCGTTGCCGGCACCATGATGGGAAAAGGGTATGATCCAAAGCCCGGTGACTATGTTGTGTGGTCCGTGACTGCCCAACGCCTTGCCCGCACCATCGGCACCCCAGAGGCTGAACAAGCCAGCCCCGAGGCCGACCCCGACCAGTTCAAACCGTTAACCTGATAACCACCCCTTCTGTGTTATTGAGGACACCATGCTGACAGGAGCCCTGCTCATTCTTGCTCCCCTGTTCCTGGGGTTTGCCATCGCCCTTGAGAATCGCAGGGCCATGACCGTGATCCATTACACGGTGGAGGGGCTGGTCTATTTTATCCTGCTGTTGCTCGGCCTGGGGCTTGGCCAGATGGAGGGGCTGGCGGCACAGCTGGGCGGCATGGCGGCCCAGGTTCTGGCGCTGGTGGTGGTGCTTTTTGTCGCTAACATGATCGGCCTCTTTCTGTTTCACCGGTGGCAACCAATGTCGGTTGAGCGGGTTGAAGGTAGTGTCAGCCCGGGTTACCGCAGGCTGTTCCTTGCCGGCCTGAAGCCTCTGGTGGCGGTAATTGCCGGTCTCATGGCCGGGTACTACCTCCTGCCGGACATGCCCATGGCCGAGCAGGTGGCTACCTGGGCGCTGATGTTCCTGCTGTTCCTGATCGGCCTCCAGTTACGCAATGCCGGCCTGTCGCTGCGCAAGCTCCTGATGAATCGTCAGGGCCTGGGAATGGCACTGGCCCTGGCGCTCAGTTCCCTGGTGGCTGGGGCCCTGTTGATACCCTGGCTTGGCCTGCCCTGGCACGATGCCCTGGCGGTAGCCTCCGGGTTCGGCTGGTATTCGCTGTCCGGGATTGTCATTGGCGAAGCCCTCGGGCCTGCCTGGGGTGGCGTCGCGTTTCTGAACGATGTATTGAGGGAAATCGTGGCACTCGCGATTATTCCGCTGCTGATCGCCAGCCGACCCGCAATGGCCATCGGCTACGGTGGAGCAACGGCCATGGACTTCACTCTGCCGGTGATCCGCAGCAGTGGCGGTCTGGCCTGCGTGCCAGTGGCGATTGCCTCCGGTTTTCTGTTGTCTTTCCTTTCGCCGGTTCTTATGGGCGTGTTCCTGTCCTTGGGATAAATTGACGCGGTGCAATGCAAGTTGCGGTTTTACGGGTAGTATGTGAAACAGTAAACTACGTTCATTGATAAATGTTAATGATTAAGCCCGGTCTGAATCCTGATGCAACGCCGTGAATTTCTTGGTTTGTCGATAGCAGCCGGACTGTCCGTGGCGGGATTGCCGGGTTGCAGCGATTCCGGCCCTCTGAGATTCGGAATTCATCCCTGGATTGGCTACGAACCGCTCTATCTTGCCGACGATTTCAACTGGCTCCCGGAAACGGTTGCACTGGTGCCGGGTACGTCTGCCAAAGACTCCATGGAAGGGCTTTTGTCAGGGTCGCTCGACGGTGCGGCGCTGACTCTCGATGAAACCATACGGCTCTGGTCCAGGGGGCTGGAGCTGATTGTCGTTGCCGTGGCCGATCTGTCAGCGGGTGCCGATGTATTAATAGTCAGGCCAACGATTGCGAACCTGTCGGCCCTGAAAGGGCAGCGAATTGCGGTAGAATTGAATGGGGTCTCCGGCATTATGCTGCTGAAAATTCTTGAGGTGGCGGGGCTTGGTCCGAATGAGGTCATAAAGGTGGATTTGCCCGTGGACCAGCACGCGGAAGCCTGGTCACGCGGTGAAGTGGATGCCTCGGTATGCTATGAGCCTACTGCTTCCGTGATCGAGAAATCCGGAGCGGTCCGGCTTTTTGATAGCAGTGATATACCGGAAACCATTTTTGATCTCCTTGTAGTGACCCGGGAGACCGCGGAAAGGAACCGTAGCGCGGTTCTGGATCTGGTGAGCTCTCACTTTGCCGGCCTGCAACATATGGTGCGTAGCATGCACGATTCCGTGTATCGGATAGCGGACCGTCAGGGGATAGCGCCAAATGATGTCCGGGCGGCACTTGCGACGGTCATGTTGCCGGATCTGGCAGCAAATCAGCGTTACCTGACGGCCTCGGGTCGGCTGGAAACCGTGGCGCGCTCCCTGTCCCGTCTTATGGTCGAAGAAGGCCTGATTGCCAGAGCGCCCGAATTTCAGCACCTGTCGGATTCCTCGTTCCTGCCCAGGAGTGCTTCTTGAACGCTCGAAGGTGTGTAATCAGCCTTGTCCTGCTCCTGGTCAGCGAGCTGGTCGCGATCCAGGCTGTCAGTGCGAGCCAGGCGCTGACCTTTGGCGTTTTCTCCTATCGGCCTGACCATATCCTTCAGGAGCGGTACAAGCCCCTGACAGATTATCTCTCCCGCGAGACCGGACTCCAGATAAATCTGGAAGTCCTCAACCAGGAAAATATGAGCCGGGCGATCGCAGCCAATCGGCTGGATTTCTTTCTGACCAATCCAAGCCACTTTCTTCTGATTCGCAGTGAACGTAGCCTGACTGGCGTTCTGGCAACGCTGGTCAGGCGGGCGGGTGACACCTCAACCGCCAGCCTTGGTGGCGTTGTTTTTACCAGAGCTGACCGTGCCGACATTGAGCACCTTGCTGATCTCAGCGACAAGACGATCGCCTCGCCCGGTGTTCATTTCCTGGGTGGCTATCAGACCCAGGTATTGGAGCTTCTGGACGTCGGCATTGATATCCGGCGAGTGAACCTGATTCGTTTTCTGGGCACCCACGACCGGGTGGTCCGCTCGGTGCTTTCAGGGGATTCGGATGTTGGTTTTATTCGCACCAGCATTCTGGAGCAAATGGCGCAAGCTGACCCTGATCTGTTCGGCAAGGTGAAGGTTCTGAACCGTCAGCGACTGGGTGGATTTCCATACATCGTTTCAACTCGCCTTTACCCGGAATGGCCGCTGGTGGCGCTGCCACATGTAAATGAGCGAATTGTTCGCAAGATCGCCTCCGCAGTTTTTGCCATCGAGCCGGACGACGATGTTGCCCTGGCAGCGGGAATTTCGGGGTTTTCACCCCCCGCGGATTACCAGGCGGTTGAATACCTTGCCCGAACGTTGCGTGTCCCGCCCTACGATCAGGCGCCACAGTTGACCTGGGTGGACGCGCTGCATCAATACAGGCTCTGGGTCTTTACCATTCTGATCCTGGTAACCCTGCTGCTGGCGACGTCTCTGTGGCTGGGCAGGAGCAGGCGTCAGCTTGCCTCGGAACAGAAGCGTCTGCGCCAGCTGATTCGTGGCTGGCCCCAGCCTGCTCTGTTGATTCGCGATGGTTTGTTCAGCGATACCAACCGCGCTTCCGTCGATTTGCTCAGGTACACCTCCAGTGAATCACTCATTGGCAAGGATCTGGCGGTTTTTTCTCCTGAATACCAACCCGATGGCCAGATTTCACGACAGAAAATGGCGCACATGCTGGCCCGGGTCTCCGGGGGGCAGGTAGAACAATGCGAGTGGGTGTTGAATCGTTCGGACGGCACCGAAGTCTGGGTTGAGATTACCATGGCGCCCATTCATGCAGAGGGGGAACCGGAAGGCCTGATTCTCTGCTCTCTGTACGATGTTACCCGCCGGAAGCGGGCCGAACAGCGTCAGCGCCTGGCTGCCAGCGTCTTCGAGTATGCCCGCGAAGCCATCTTCATTACCGATAGCCACGGTATCGTGGTTGATGCCAACGATGCGTATCTGGCAATCACGGGCCGGCCACGGAACCGCGCCATAGGGCGTCTGCCACCGTTACCGGTGGATGAGGGAAGCGGTATTTTTGCCAGCGCCCGGGCCCAGGGTTTCTGGTCTGGTGAGTTCGCAAGCCGACGAAACGACGGGGCGCCAATTGCCTTGGCGGTGACCCTCAGCAGTGTCCGTGGCGATCATGGCGAAGTCTCGCATTTTGTGGGTATTTTCAGTGACATCAGCCGGCTCAAAGAGCAGGAACGAAAGCTAAGGATCATGGCCCACTACGATGCCCTGACCGGTATGCCCAATCGTGTCCTGTTCGCCGACCGGTTGCAGCAGGCCATGGCTCTGACCAAAAGGCAGAGCGGCCAGTTGGCAGTGGTTTACATTGATCTTGATGAGTTCAAGCCGGTGAATGATGCCTTCGGCCATGAGGCGGGCGACCAGTTGCTGGTGGAGATAGCCGCCAGAATGCGTGCCGAACTCCGGGAAGAAGACACCCTGGCGCGACTTGGGGGTGACGAATTCGCGGCGATTGTCATGAACGTTCAGGATGACGCATCCCTCGAGAATTTGCTGGCGCGTCTGCTGACCCGGGTGGCCGAGCCGGTCTGGGTCGCCGATCACAGCGTCGAGGTCTCAGCCAGTATCGGCTACACGCTGTTCCCGCAAATCGGGGATCTGGATGGAGACCAGCTGCTGCGGCAGGCTGATCAGGCCATGTATCAGGCCAAGCACCAGGGCCGCAATCGTTCCGTGAGGTTTATTGCACCCTCAGGTTGAACCGTTTCATGATCCTTAATCCAAAACCCAACAGGGTGTTCAATCAGTGGGTATTCAGAGCAGGAACTTCCGGACATCGATTTTGTAATCATCCGGGTCCACCGACCTCAGGATCCGGTCCTGGGTGCCCGGTTTCGCGAGATCGATGGTGTCCACCGTAATCGGCATGCGGAATTTGGTGTGGTACATCACCCGTACGGTCGGCAGTCTTTGGTCGCTCTCGTTGGCTTCGACCACCACGCCAAGGCGCCCACTTTCCAGAAGTACCATGGAGCCCACGGGGTAGAGGCCAAGGCAACGGATGAACTGCTTGACCAGAACCGGGTCGAGATGACTGCCGCTCCATTCCAGGAGCTTCTTCAGGCCCTGCGTCGGCGTCATGCCCTTGTGGTAGACCCGGTCTGCCGTAATGGCGTCATAGACATCGCTGATGGCCACCATGCGGCCGTATTCCGAGATCTCCTCTCCCTTCAAGCCTTCCGGATAGCCAGTTCCGTCCAGACGTTCATGGTGTTGGGCTGCCGTGATAACGGTGAGCTCACCAATGCCCTCGGTGGTGGCAAGAATGTCCCGTGAGTGGCGGGCGTGAAGTTTCATCACCTCGAACTCTTCGGCGGTCAGGCGACCGGGTTTGTGCAGGATCTCATCGGGGGTAAGAATCTTGCCAAGGTCGTGGAGCAGGGCGCCGACGATGGTCTGGTGCAAGACATCGGAAGACAGGCCGCGGTAATTCCCGAACAGCGACATAAGCACACTCAGGTTGACCGAGTGTTCCAGCAGGTAATTGTCTTTCTCCCGGATTCGCCCGAGACAGCTGAGGGCATTGGCGTTACGGAGCACGGAATGCTGGAGTTCGTCCGCCAGCTGGTGGATGGGCGCAACATCGATGGCCCCGCCAACCTTGGCGTGGTTCATGAATTCGCCAACCAGACCTTGAGCCTGGCTGTGGACCTGCTGGGCGATGACCATCTCTTCGGCAAGCGGTACATAGGGCCGAAGACCCGGCGTCAGTTCACCCGCCTTTTGCAGGGCCGACTCGTTCCGGCGATCCACTTCGGCCGCCGTTTCCGAGTCCTGGGTGTCGAGCCCCTTCGAGGCATCGATATAGACGAATTCCACCCCCATGCGGCGGATTTTCTCGATGGTTTCCTCTTTTTTGACCACACCGCGCTTGCGCTGGGTGTTGTGGGGAATCCAGTCGTTGTTCAGGTCGGTTATGTACATGCCGACCTTGAGGGCGGAGATGGGGACGCGTTTGATCATTCGCTGGGGAAGAACGTCCTCAGGCTGTTCTGATAAGTCTTACCAATCACCTCATCCAGAGGCAGTTCTTTAACCTCGGCGATTTTCTCGGCGATAAAGGGCAGGTAAAACGGTGCGTTTTCCTTCCCGCGGTAGGGTACCGGGGTCAGGAAGGGTGAATCGGTTTCCAGCAGGATCTGCTCAATCGGCGCCATACGCACGATATCCCGTACATTCTCGGCCTTGTTGAACGTGGTGATGCCGTTGAAGCCGAGGCACCAGCCCTGATCCAGGGCATACCGGGCAAGCCCCGGGCCGGACGTGAAGCTGTGGATGACCCCACGGCGCTTGAGGGTGTCCTCGAACTCACCCAGGATGGCAATGGTGTCTTCATCCGCCTCACGGCTGTGGATAACCACGGGCCTGTCTGTGTCACAGGCGATCTGCAACTGACGCCGGAACACTTCGCGCTGCACGTCCCGATCGGCGTTGTCGTAAAAATAGTCCAGGCCGATTTCGCCCACGGCAACGATCTTGTCGTCCCGGGCGTGGGCACGGATTTCCGCTTCTACGTCGTCGGAATAGCTTTCAGCATCGTGGGGGTGAATACCCTGAGTGCCATAAACCCAGGGCGCCACCTGGCTGAGCTCTCGCACCCTGGCAAGGTTGTCCGGGGACACCGCAATGGTGATCACTTTCTCGATATTGACCCCTTTTGCCTGCTCAAGAGTCTCCTCCAAAGGGCGGTCCTTGAGATAATCCAGGTGACAGTGGGTCTCGATGATCGGGTGATCGAATACGGGAATCTCGCGACGTTTTTTACTCATTGCCGGGTAATACACTCCATCGCAACCTGCGTCCAGGCTGCTATTCTGTGAATTCAGGCTCTCAAGTTTACCAGCTTGTTCGATTGTTGACCTGTATTACCTCCATAGGGAGTTGCACGGAGCACCTTGATGAAGCTATCGGCGTTTGCCAGTACTTTTCTTTTCGACCCTGGAAAGCCTCGGTTCCGGGATTACCCGACGTTGCTGGACAGCGATGAAACGGAGCTGCCCGGCCTGGAAGCCAGCCTGGAACAGATTGGCGAATTTCAGCGCCGGCTCTGGGCGAATCAGGCCAGAGCCGTTTTACTGGTCACCCACGGCCCCGATACCAGCGGTAAGGACAGTCTGATCCGAACCCTGGCGACCTTTGCGGACCCCGCCGGTTTCCATGCCTGGTCGTTCAGCCGGCCCAAGGGCGCCGAAGTCCGCCATGATTTTTTATGGAGGGTCACGCCCTTTCTGCCCGGTTTTGGCCAGATGGTCGCCTTTAATCGCAGCCATCATGAGGCTGTGATCGCTGAGCGGGTATGGCCGGTCCATGAGCCCGACAGCTATAACTGGGAGAACCGCTACCGGTCGATCCGGAACTTCGAGAACCATCTGGTGGAAGAGGGCACCACGTTAATCAAGGTCTGGCTCAACCTGTCGGAAGACGAGCATCGGCAGCGTCTCCTGAAGCGCCTGGACAAACCGCGCAAGCGCTGGAAGTTTGATAAGTCGGATATCGACGGCTGGGAGAAACGCCGCCAGTATGAATCCTTCGCGGAGGAGGCCCTGGCCGCGACCCATACCAAGGAGGCGCCCTGGTTCATCGTGCCCGGTGACCGGAAACCCCAGGCCCGTGCCATTGTTGCGGCGATACTGGCGGAACAGCTTCAGCAACTGGCGCCGAACTACCCGAAAGAAGATGAGAGCGTCTTGAAAGAATACCGACGCCTGTTGGCAAAAAACGGCGTGAAATAAACACAGCGGAGGAATGCATGCACATTGTTGTAGTCGGTGGCGGCGTGGTGGGAATGACCACGGCCTACGAGCTGAATCGCAGGGGCCACCAGGTGACTGTGCTGGAACGCCACGCCGTTGCCGGAAGCGAGACCAGCAAGGCCAACGCGGCCCAGCGATCCTACGGTGTGGTCTACCCCTGGGCCGATCCCTCGATTGTGTTCAAGGCCATACCCTGGATCCTCAAGCAGGACGGCCCATTGAAACTCCGGTTTCCGCCGTCTGTGGAAACCCTGAAATTCATGTTCGCCACCCTCCGTTACGCCTGGTCGCCGGGCCTGTTCGGTTTGAATCGCCGCGCCATGTTGCGCCTCGGCATCCACAGCCGGGAACGGTTTTTGGCTCTGGAAAAGGAGCTTGATCTGTCCTTCGATGGCGACCATCAGGGTCTGCTGCATCTGGCCAGCACCCCGGAAGCATTGGAAGGCTACCGAACGACCCATGAACTTCTGAATGAACTGGGCATCCCTTCCCGCTTGCTCTCCCCCGAACAGGTGCGCGAAGCGGAACCCGGCATGGTCGGCAACGGCCCGCTCTACGGCGCCCTGAGCTACGACACCGACGGCACTGGCGATTGCCATCAATTTTCCCGGGAACTGGCGAAAGCCTGCGAAGCAAAGGGGGTGTTCGTTCGTTACAACGTGGAAGCGGAAAAGCT
>CAZFQI010000077.1:12959-14407 GCA_964520755.1 uncultured Marinobacter sp.
GAGCTGGCGGATTTCAACAGAGACATTCCGGAGGCGAGGCTGGCGACGATCCGCAAATCGGTGGAGTCCCGGTTCCCCGGCTGCGCCGATCTCGACGCCGCCGAAACCTGGACAGGTTTTCGCCCGATGACCCCGGATGGCCCGGCGATCATCGGACAAGGTCCCCGAGATAACCTTTACTTAAACACCGGCCACGGCACCTTCGGCTGGACCCTGTCCGCAGGTAGTGCAGACCTCATTGCCCAGGTAATAGATGGCGAGGATCCCATCCTTTGCCTGGACGCCTTCCGCCCGGGAAGATTCCAGGAGTAGTTTCAATAATTCGGTGCGCGCAAAAGGCCCGGGAGCCGGACGGATAAGCCCTCCCGGGATCGTCGAAAACATGGATGTTTTCGTCGAGCGTACATGGACGTATTCACAGCGTATCCCGGGAGGGCTTATCCGTCCGGCTCATCCTCAGAATCCGAGTGCGCTGGAGAACTAGATTCCACAACGCGCTCAATGTTCGAACAAAGCGTATGAACAAACCCGATATCCCGATCAGACAACAACGGCAGCCGCTCAAAGACCCACTGGGACAGCTTCCCTTCAGGCGGTGTGTCCAGTTCCGGTAGCAAGGTTTCGAGTCGGCCGCGGAGCGCGCCAAGACGATTTTCGTTGGCAGGCTCACTCTGGCTAGCCATCGGTTCCGAAAGCCCGGACATTTCCCAGGCGTAAAGCATCACCGACTGGGCAAGGTTCAGGGAGGGGTAGGCGACCTTCATGGGGATGCCGGTGAGTAGATCGCAGAGTGCCAGTTCGTCATTGGACAGCCCACGGTCCTCACGGCCAAATACCAGTGCTGCGGTTGCTACGGAAGCACCCTTCGTGGCGAGAACCTTCCTCAAATCTGAGGGGCCGTGCCAATCCTGGCGCTGATGCCGCGTCTTGGCGGAAGTGCCCATCAGCAGGTCTACGGAGTTTCTTACCGCCGCCAGATCGGGGAAAATGCGCGCATTGTCCAGGATGTGGTCGCTGCCGTGGGCCAGCCAGTGGGCTTCCGGGCGGGCGTGCAGGTCGGAATTGACCAGCCAGAGCTCGCCGAAGCCCATGGTGCACAGGGCGCGGGCGGCCGCTCCGACATTTTCCGGAACCTTGGGTTCAACAAGTACAAAGGCCAGTTGCATGACGTTACCTCCGGCGGCGAGTTTACACCACGGCGCGGAATCTTTTTACCAGCGATGGCAGCAGCTGAACGACTGGCTGGTGCAGCACCGGGAGTTCTGGCAACCGGCGCCGTTCATGACGCCGGAGCCGGCCTGGACACAAGCTTATCCGCAACTGGCCGCGATGCTGGCAGCGCTAACCGATGCCGAATGCCAGCACCTGGATGACGCCCCCGTTGAGCTGGCCACGCAAGCGTCCCGGTGGCTCCCATCCCTGGAAGCTTATGCCGACATGGTGCAACT
>CAZFQI010000077.1:14507-15650 GCA_964520755.1 uncultured Marinobacter sp.
CTGCATCGGCAATTACTGAAGCGGGGCAGCGAGGCCGGGTTGCCGAGGCTGAGTATTTCACCTTGCTGCTACCACCTGACCGAACAGGATATTTACCGGCCTCTTTCCAGGCGGGCGTCGAGCTATCAGAAGGCGCTGCAACCGGGCCGAAACGACTTGCGGCTGGCGGTACAGGAAACGGTAACGGCCCCTGCACGAGTGCGTGAGCAGACCCGGCGTATCAGCCAGTGGCGCCTTGGGTTCGATGGTCTGCAGCGCCACCTGCGGGGGCATGATGAATACCTGCCAGTGCCTTCACATCCGGCGCGGCTGCTGAACGAGGGGTTTCCGGCCTTTTGCCAATGGGCGGCGGCAAAAAAACACCTGGAGTTACCCGGCACCCTGGACTTTGATCACTGGTTGGCATTTGGTGAGCGTCGGCTGGCGCAGGTGCGCCGCCATGAGCTGGTGAGGCACCTGTTCCGGCGCCCGCTGGAACTCTGGATGGTGCTCGATTACGCGATCTTTCTGGAGGAGCAAGGCTACCGAGTACGTCTCGGTCAGTTTTGCGACCGGGCGCTGACGCCCCGTAACCTGCTACTCGATGCGGTCAGGGTTTCCGATACTCGACCCGTTCAACACAGCCATCCCTGAAATACACATAGGTCAGCTCATAAAGCGCACCGTAATAGCGGGTCTGGTAAATCCAGACTTCCCGGGGGCTGGTGTAGGTTTCTGGTGGGTTGCCGAAAGCCCGGCGAACATGCTCTCGGGTCATGCCCCTGACCACCTGCTCCCGAACCAGATAACGGCGCAGATCGGTGGAATTGATAAACCGGCAGGTGCCGGCCTCTTCCTCGGGTTCCGACTCTTCTGACTGTTCCCCGGGATCAGGTGCCTCTTGCGCCGGCAGGTTTTGATTAAAGCTGCCGCCAATGCGGTTATCCCGTAACTCAATCGATTCGGCATCCTCCCCGCAGGGCTGGTCTGAGAACACCGTATTACCGTCTTTTTCGCAGCGAAAAACCTGGGCCTGTGCCGGCGCGGCCAGTGCATACAGGGTAAACATCAGGGCAATGGCTCTGAGCATCGGTTCCTCGCGTGTTTTCAGAAACAGAAAAGGCGCCCGCAGGCGCCTTTCCAAGCCACTCAGATAGCGAGCGT
>CAZFQI010000078.1:0-15630 GCA_964520755.1 uncultured Marinobacter sp.
GGTTTTGTAGTTAATCGTCATCGTCTTCTTCGAGTTCGATTTCGTCGGCGTTGAAGTCGTTACCGCTCCCTTCATATTCAACTTCTAGAATCAGGACTTCATCGTCGTTAAATCGCTCAATCATCTCATTCTGAGAGATATCATCATAGCTCCCCGGGGCGGCATCTATTGTGACACCCAGAACCGTTATGGAATCGAACGTAATACCTGAAAGCCTGCCCTCAAGTTCATACTGATCTCGGTCCTCGATATCTGCGATTTCGTCGTCCACTTCCACCTTTAAAGCTTCGATAAAGATGTCTGCCCCCTGCTCCTTCTCAACACCTTCGACCTCAACTGTGGTAGTACCAATGGGAAGGGTCTGGAATGAGATACCAGAGCCGTCTTCAACGGTGAAGGTTGTCGTCGAGGAAATTCGAACTTCAACACCGCCGACGAAGAAGACGTTGTCAGCAGAGGAAGAAATCACACCTTTAACTTTCGCATTGCCGTCCCGGAGTTCGATTTCCTCAGCATCAACAAGCGTATCCGAGAGAAACTTACCTTCCACCTGAATCAGAAGCCCCTCGGTGAGGTCGTCGAGAGTGATGCTGTCATCAAGTTCAGTCGCATCTGTCACCCGAACTGTCAGACCTCCCATCGTAAACTCACCCGGCCGCGTGGCGCCGCCAGAAGGAGTGTAGGGGGAATCAATTGTCGCGGTGAACTCGACATCATCGTCACTGCTGCGACTGAAGCGTCGAGCGTCATCCCGGTCAATCGTATCCGCTACCAGCGTGGTCCCGTTGAGTTCCCCCTCAACTTCCAGCGCGGTGGCGGTTTCCAGGTCTGCCTCTGTGAGTCCGGAGCCAAAGCTGACATTGTTCTCATCGTATTGAACAGTGATCGTGCCAATCGTGAATTCGTTCAGGTTGGTATTCACCGTAAGCACACTGCCTTCCAACTCGATATTGGTCAGATCCGGATTGATTATCTGGATATAGCCAGCCCGATAGGAGCCATCGGCCTGACGCCAGGCGCTGACTCGGACATGATCGGTAATTTGAGATCCGCCAAGCAGAGTGGCGTAGCTTGTACCGCGCACCACCGTCTGGCGATCGACCCGCACTGACTGTCCCATAACTGAAAGGGTAACGAATTCACCGGCACCACTCGGATCAGCAGTCACCTGGTCTACCGGACCACGCAATGTATCGTCGTAACTGAGCTTCTCAGCCGTCCCTGTGCCATCATCACGCCACTCGCCTTCAACCCTGAGAATCATCCCTTCGCTCAGCAGGCCCTCAGCGGTGATGCCATCGTTGCTTTCAACTTCCCGATTCGGAATGTCATCGGTGCTGAACTCCACACCATTAACAAACACACTGCCAAACCCGGAAACCGGCCCGACGCTGGATCCGGTGCCGCGTATACCTCCATCGGCAACATCCAGGCCTCCGCCACTGCCTCCTCCGCCACAGGCAGAAATCGCCCCGAAGGCCACTGTGCCGGCGGCCAGCCCGATAACACGATTGCGGATGTGCCGTTTCATACCGTTCCTCTCCCTCTCCGGCATTCCTGGCCGGTCTTTGTTAAATAGCATCGTTGAAGCGCCTGCGGGGAATTTCGTCCTCGGATTCAAAAACCTGGTCGGCTCGCGATTCGCTCTGAAGCCGGGGCTGCGAAGGCGCATACACACTTCGCCTCAGCATTAGGTAACCGCTGTCCAGCGGCTCGACCACACCCTTCCGAAGCAATTCATTCAGAACCACCGTGGGGGCGAAATCAGGATTGGTCGCTTGCACCAGATTGCGAAAAGAATTCGTTGCGTGATTGTCCATCAGGAGCATGACCGGGTCATGATGCTCGTCGAGAAATTCGTTTGAGCTGATCCAGGAACGGATCACCTGCCGGGACGATGCGGAAAGTATTGTGCTTGCAAGCTCGGTTGGCTCCCAGCGACGAATGATGTTCGGCTGCCTCGTGAGACTCATAGCACTCAATCTCCTTTCGGCTCTTTCCCGGCAGGCTCTTCAAAAAAGAAGATGCTCACGCCGGTGCGGATCGGATCCCCGGACTCACTGCCAGACTCGTGCCCCGATATATCGCGGTCATGGGGGCCAAGCCACTTATCCAGTTGTTCCAGCAGTGCCTGGGACTGGACGGCTGCATGCCTGCGCCAGCGCTCCATCACTTCCGGAGGAATGTTGTTGTAGGTCAGGGTTCTCTGGAACAGCGGCGGCTGCCCGGACTCGTCACTGACCAGATTGTGATCAATGGTCGCTATGAGATCAGATACGTCCTCGCCGAAAATCTGGAGCATTTCCTCGCTGTCTCCGGCCGGTACATAGGCCCTTTGCTGCAAGAACAGGCGACCCGATTCGCCATCAACCGAAACCACACCCACCCGAAGCAGTTCATCCAGCACAGCACGTGGCGGCATGTCACCGCTGTAGCGCTTGACCAGTTCGCTGAAACTCCCCGGGCCGTCAAAAGCCAGCATGGCTGGCTCTCCGTCTTTGGCCTGGAAGACCGCATCGTGGACCCAACCTGATACCACCCGTGACGCCCGGTTGGTATGAAGTACATCGCGGCGCCCAGTATCTTCCCCTGCCAGGATCTCTCGCTGGCGCTTTACTTCCTTGCGGGTCAGTCCGGTCATGACCGCAGCGCGTGAATCCGTGGGCTTTCGCCGGCCGTCGGCAAAGTCCTCCAGGGCGGCTTCCACGTAGGCACGCTTCACCAGCTCGGAGAACTCCCCGAAGGGAATGCCGTTGCGCAAGAGCAACCTCGCCAGAGGGCGCAGAATGCGAAACAGCGCTTGATGCAGGGGGTTGGACTTTTTCATGTTTGGGATTGTATTCCCATAGCGACTTCGAAAGCCAGGATGCGGGCCGACAACAGTCCGGCCCGCACCGGCGGTTCAATGATCAATCATCATCGTCGTTATCGTTGTCATCGCTGTCGTTATCGCTGTCATCGTCGTCCTCGACTTCGACATCTTCGGTCAGCTCGTACTGACCACCGCTGGTCTGGCGATACTCGATTTCCACTTCATCGCCAACCTGGGCGCCGGACAGGCTGTAGCCATTGCGGAGCACCTCAAGGTTCATGATGGTGATGGAATCGGCTCCGATCGCATTCACCCGTGCTTCGAGCTCGAAATCGTCATCGTCGTCATCATCCTCGCGCTCAATGCTGATGGCTTCGAGGAACCCGCCGTCACTGCTGCGCTGGCGACCTTCAATTTCAAGATAGTCACCCACCTGCAGGCTCTGGATATCCTGGACGCGGCTGCGACGGTCATCGTCATCATCGTCGTCGTCATCAATCAGGGTATTGCTGGTGAGCTGAACACTGACGCCACTGACGATCATGGTTTCATTGGCCAGATCAATGGACTCGATGCGGCCATCCAGCTCGGCGTCGGACTCACGGCCTTCGATTTCTTCAGCGACCAGGACGCCATTGCGAAAATCCCCTTCCACTTTCACAAACAGGCCATCGACCAGGCTACTCTCACGGAGATCGTCGAACTCGGTGCCACCGTTAATCTGGACTCTGACCCCATTTACCGAGAACTGACGGCTGGCTTCGTCGTAGTCGTAGATGCTTCCGGAGATTTCGACGTCGTCATCATCGTCGAAGAGATCGTCCTCATCGTCGATTTCCTCGGCCATGATGGTGTTGCCGTTGAGAGTCCCTTCCACTTCGACAGCGATGCCGTTTGCCAGCTCATCCAGGGAAAAGTCGTCGTCACCGACGGCGCTGGTGTAATCGATCAGGAAACCATTGATGGTGAAGGTCTCGGCACTTGTGTCCAGGTTCGCGACAATACCTTCAATCTCAACCTCGTTGTCGTCATCGAAATCGAGGCCGATGGCACGGGCGCCAACAAAGCTGGCCCGGAAGCTGCCATCCTCAAGACGCCAGGCGCTGACCCTTACCCGATATCCCTGGGGGTTGCCAGCCAGGGTCGTCGGAGTCGCGCCACGAAAGACAGTTTTGCCGTCCACTGAGATTGTCTGGCCCAGCATCGTGAGGCTTCCGGTGCGGGTTACATCGTCCCAGCTCATACCGGAAATCGGTCCGCGCAGAGTATCGTCGTAACTGACCCTGTCGGCCCGGCCCTGGCCACGGTCATCCCAGTCGCCCTCAACCTTGAGGATCATACCCTTTTCGAGCTGATCCTCGCGTTCCAGGCCATCGTCGCTGCTAACGCTTCCATTGGTCTCAAAGCGAGTACCGTTCACGTAAACACTGCCGAAGCCGGATACCGCCCCAACACTGGTACCCGATGAGGTACCACTGGTGGAGGAGTCTCCGGAGCCGCCGCCACCACAAGCGGCAAGGGCACCGGCCAGAGCTCCCGTCATGGCCAACTTCACTGCGATTGCTAAAGGTTTGCGATTCATCGTTCTTCTCCAGGCTTGTTATTGCGTCCGCGGGCGACCACGTCTAAACACCCGATCTTTAATTGGGATATTTTTCCCAATGTTGTATTTGGGAATTTAATCCCATTTTTTGGAGCTGTCCAGTTTTTGATCATGAAAATTTTGTGAACTTTATGGAGCGGGAAACGTAAATCTTTGAACAGTCAGCCAAAACAGGTTCATTACTATGCTGGGATTTTTGAAAGGCGATCCGAAGAAAAAACTGCAGAAGGAATACGAGGCGAAGCTCGCCAAAGCACTGGATGCCCAGCGCAACGGCGATCTGAGGACTCACGGGACCCTTATGGAGGAAGCGGAGAAAATCTACGCCGAGATCCAGGCGCTGGAAGAAAAGAAATAAGCGGGGGAGCGTCTACTCCCCCATTAATTGCCGGATGCGGTTATTGAGGCGGGCCACTTCCCGACGCATTTCCTCCACCTCATCAAGCAGTTCCAGAGACATGGCCAGGCCGGGCAGATTCACTTTCAGGTCCCTCTGTAATCTCTGTGCCTTGCGCAATCGGCTCAGGGCAGCGACATCGAACTCCCATTGCCGTGCCTCCGGGTAATCCTCCAGCGGGGCAATGATGCCGTAATCCACCAGTTTTATGACAAACTCGGCATGGCACTCGCCGCGCTCGCAGATTTCACGCAGGGTGAAGGTGCTGCCATCCTGGTCGACCACCTCTACCGTCAGAATATGATCCTGCTTGCTCATACCTTACTCCCGCTTACACGTGAAGCTTGCTGCGTGGATTGAAGTTTTTCTCTGCCTCGGCCAGTTGCTCGTAGAGCTTCTCGGCCTCGGCGCTGTGTTTCTCGGGCATGGTGATCTGCAGAATGACAATCTGATCGCCCGGATGTTTGCCCGGGAAACCCTTGCCCTTGAGCCGCAGCTTCCGGCCACTGGTGGAGCCCTTCGGCACTTTCACATTCACCTTTGAGCCGACGGTTGGCACGGTCACCGTTGCCCCCAGAGCCGCTTCCCACGGCGCTATCGGCACAGTCACCATGACATCCCGGCCCTCTACGGAAAAATGTGGATGCGGCGCAAACTCGACTTCAATGAACAGATCGCCCGGCTCAGCACCGCCCACACCCGGTGAACCCTGGCCTTTGAGGCGGATGTGCTGGCCTTCGCGCATGCCGGCGGGGATCTTCACTTTCAGGGTCTTTTGCCGGGGAATCACCCGGCCATGTTCATCGGCCTCGTGAACCGCGAAAGACACCTGTTTTTCACAGCCGTGAAACGCTTCTTCCAGAAACAGCGCGATCCTGGCGTGTACGTCCTCACCGCGCATTTTCATGTTCTGGCGGAAACCGCCACCACCAAAGCCACCGGAAAAACCGCCCCGGCGGCCACCACCGAAGATCTCCTCGAAGAAGTCACTGAACTGGCGTGCATCGGCCTCGGTATAACCACCGCCACCGAAGCCGGACCCACTCTGCCAGCCCGGAGGTGGCTCGAAAGACCCATCCGCACGGGCGCCGTATTTGCGCAGCTGGTCGTATTCCGCCCGCTTTTCGGGATCTTTCAGTACTTCGTAAGCTTCACCCACATCCTTGAATTTGGTGTCGGCGTCCTCTTCCTTGCTGACATCCGGATGGTATTTCCGGGCCAGCTTTCGGTACGCTTTTTTAATCTCCTCGGCGGAGGCAGACTCACTGACACCGAGTACGGCGTAATAGTCTTTGAAGTCCATGGCACTCCTCGTTACTGACCATCAACAATGATCAATTATTGATCTCTGTTACCTATAGTTGACGCTGCCAGCGAAAATACAAGCACCCGGTGATGCCCAGTTGCGATAGATCAAACGCGGCGGCGCTTGTGGCCATGCCCACTGGGCTAATTCGTATGGCATCTTGTTCCGGGAAAGGTGACAATTGCCGGTTTTACTCTTTCCACCGGCTTCAGGGAGTGCTTTTTGGGCAGCGAACCAGCCACACGACTCCGGATTTTCCTGATCGAATTCGCATTGGCCCTGGGTGGCTTTGCCATCGGTACCGGGGAGTTCGCCATCATGGGCCTGATGCCCAATGTGTCGCAGGATCTCGGTGTCACCGAACCACAGGTGGGACACTTGATCAGCGCCTATGCGTTGGGGGTTGTGGTCGGCGCTCCTTTACTAGCCGTCATAGGAGCCCGCTTTTTCCGGCGTCAGTTGCTGATCTGGCTGATGGCTTTCTATGCAGTGGGTAATCTGGCGAGCGCCCTGGCGGATGACTACACGGGGGTCATGATTGCACGATTCGTGGCCGGCCTCCCTCATGGGGCGTATTTCGGCGTAGCCTGCCTGGTGGCGGCGTCCCTGGTACCGGTCCATCAACGGGCGAAAGCGGTCAGCCGCGTCATGATGGGCCTGACTCTGGCGCTACTGCTGGGGAACCCCATGGCGGCCTGGATGGGGCAGTCGCTGGACTGGCGTTACGTGTATATGTTCGTGGGTCTGATTTCCGTGATCACACTGACCATGGTGATCTCGGTTCTGCCAGTGGATCCGCAGGAACAACGGAAGGGGTCGTTCAGCGAAATCCGGGCTTTCAACCGGGCCGGTATCTGGTTCGCCCTGGCCATCGGCGCCATCGGCTTCTCCGGTATGTTCGCCGTTTTCAGCTACCTGGCGCCCACACTGCTGGAAGTAACAAAGGTTGAGGAGTACTGGATTCCCCTGGCCCTGGCAGTGTTCGGGCTGGGTGGTTTTATCGGCAACCTGGCCGGAGGCTGGCTTTTTGATCGTCTGGGCTTTCGGGCCGTGGGTGTTATTCTGCTGCTGAGCGCCTGCATCCTGCTGGCATTCCCATCCACCACGGGCTCGCTGCCGGTGTTGCTGATTGCCTGTTTCCTGGTAGCCATGATGGGCGCTCTGGGACCGGCACTGCAGACCCATCTGATGGATGTAGCCCATGGCGCCCAGAACCTGGCGGCCGCCTCACATCATGCTGCCTTCAACGTTGCCAACGCCCTCGGGCCCTGGCTCGCGGGCATGGCAATCACAGCGGGGTTCGGCTGGTCATCGACGGGATACGTCGGGGCTACTACGGCAACCCTGGGGCTGCTCATTTTCCTTGCGGCCTGGCGCCACAAACAAAAAGGCCCCCGCAATGCGGAGGCCAATCAGGTTCCAGTCTCTTAAGCTTACTTGACCTTGGGATCCAGCTCGCCAGAGGCGTAACGCTCGAACATGCGCTCAAGGTTAACCGGTTTGATCTTGCTGGCGTTGCCGGCACAACCGAAGGCTTCGTAGCGTGCGATGCACACTTCGGTCATGGCCTTCATGGTTTCCTTGAGGAATTTGCGCGGGTCGAACTCGGCCGGGTTCTCGGCCAGGAAGCGACGGACGGCGCCGGTGCTGGCCAGACGCAGGTCGGTGTCGATGTTGACCTTGCGCACGCCGTGCTTAATGCCTTCCACAATTTCTTCAACCGGCACGCCGTAGGTTTCCGGGATCTCACCACCGTATTCGTTGATGATCTTCAGCCACTCCTGGGGTACGGAGCTGGAGCCGTGCATGACCAGGTGGGTGTCCGGGATGCGCTTATGGATCGCCTTGATCTGCTCGATGGCCAGAATGTCGCCGGTGGGGGGACGGGTGAACTTGTAGGCGCCGTGGCTGGTGCCGATGGCGATGGCCAGGGCATCAACGTGGGTTTTCTTGACGAAGTCGGCCGCTTCTTCCGGGTCGGTCAGCATCTGACTGTGGTCCAGGGTGCCTTCGGCACCGATGCCGTCTTCTTCACCGGCCTGGCCGGTTTCCAGGGAACCCAGGCAGCCCAGCTCGCCTTCTACGGAGACACCACAGGCGTGGGCCATTTCAACGGTGCGACGGGTAACGTCAACGTTGTAGTCGTAGTCGGTGGGGGTTTTGCCGTCTTCACCGAGGGAGCCGTCCATCATCACGGAGCTGAAGCCCAACTGGATGGAGCGCTGGCACACGGAGGGGCTGGTGCCATGGTCCTGGTGCATGACCACCGGGATGTGCGGAAATTCTTCGATGGCCGCCAGGATCAGGTGGCGCAGGAAGGGGGCGCCGGCGTATTTGCGGGCACCGGCAGAGGCCTGGACAATCACCGGGGAGTCGGTTTTGTCGGCGGCTTCCATGATGGCGCGCATCTGTTCCAGGTTGTTGACGTTAAAGGCTGGCACACCGTAACCATGCTCGGCGGCGTGATCCAGCATTTGCCGCATCGAAATCAGGGCCATGGGTCGTCTCCTTCATTTGGACTTTGGATGTTTGAATTCTGTTCGTTTCTTGCTTGGGAGTCTGCTGCGGCAGGTGGAGGATCGCTTCCCGGGACACGCTGTGAATACATCCATGTACGCTTGACTGCAGCATCCTTGCTGCAGACAGTCCCGGGAAGCGATCCTCCACCTGCCTTGCGATTCTGGTCTCTCTGCTAACTTCCGCCAGAGCCGCTTTTGTTTACTCGCCGCGTTCTTCCAATACCGCTACTGCCGGGAGAGTTTTGCCTTCGACGAATTCCAGGAAAGCGCCGCCACCGGTGGAGATATACGAGATTTTGTCAGCAACGCCGTACTTGTCAACGGCGGCGACGGTGTCACCACCGCCGGCGAGGGAGAAGGCGTCGCTTTCGGCGATGGCTTCGGCCAGAGCTTTGGTGCCGTTGCCGAACTGGTCGAACTCGAAGACGCCCACGGGACCGTTCCAGAGGATGGTTTTGGCGTTCTTCAGTACGTCGGCAAATTTGCCGGCAGTTTCCGGGCCTACGTCGAGGATCATGTCGTCGTCGGTGACGTCGGCGATGTTCTTGGTGGTGGCTGCAGCGGTTTCTGCGAATTCGCTGGCAACCACCACGTCGACCGGCAGCGGGATTTCAACGCGGCTGGCGATTTCTTTGGCGGTGTCGATCAGGTCGTGCTCGCACAGGGATTTGCCGACCGGGTGACCAGCCGCTGCCAGGAAGGTGTTGGCGATGCCGCCGCCTACGATGATGGAGTCGCAGACCTTCTCCAGGGCGTTGAGCACGTCCAGTTTGGTGGAGACTTTGGAGCCGCCAACGATGGCAACCACCGGTTTGGCCGGGTTATCCAGGGCTTTGCCCAGGGCTTCGAGCTCGGCCGCCAGCAGCGGGCCGGCGCAGGCTTCGGGGGCGAATCTGGCCACGCCGTGGGTGGAGGCCTGGGCGCGGTGGGCGGTGCCGAAGGCGTCCATCACGTAGACATCGCACAGGGCGGCGTACTTTTTCGCGAGGTCTTCGTTGTCTTTCTTTTCGCCTTTGTTGAAGCGGACGTTCTCGAACAGGACAACTTCGCCATCGGCCACTTCAACGCCGTCCAGGTAATCCTTGATCAGGCGAACTTCCTGGCCCAGCACTTTGGTCAGGTGGTCGGCGACGGGCTTCATGGAGGAGGCTTCGTCGTACACGCCTTCTTCCGGGCGGCCCAGGTGGGACATCAGCATGACTTTGGCGCCGGCGTCTTTGGCAGCCTTGATGGTGGGCAGTGATGCGCGGATGCGGGCGTCGCTGGAGACTTTGCCGTCCTTGACCGGTACGTTCAGGTCTTCGCGGATCAGCACTCGCTTGCCAGCGAGGTTGAGGTCGGTCATTTTCTTGATGGCCATAACGTTCTTCCCTTGATCAGATCTTGCACACTTGAAATCTGGTCTGGCTGTCGGATTTCCACTACGTTCAATCCGACCTACGGTAGGTCGGTTCGAGCGCAGCGATAACCGACAATCAGGTTCTGTGTTTCGTCAGCCAGCTACGGCTGACATCGAGCATCCGGTTCGCGAACCCCCACTCATTATCGAACCAGCACAGCACTTTCACCATGGTGCCCCCGGTTACCCGGGTCTGGCCGCCGTCTACCACGCCGGAATGGGCGTCGTGATTGAAATCGGAGCTGGCCAGCAGTTCGTCGGTATAGCCGAGTATGCTCTTCAATGGGCCGTTGGCGGCCTCTTTTAACAGGTTATTCACCGCTGCCACGTCGGTTGCCTTGCCCACGTTGACCACCATGTCGATGGCGGAGACGTTCATGGTCGGCACCCGCATGGCCACCGAGCTGAACTTGCCTTCCATGTTGGGTAGCAGCCGCTCAATGCCCTTGGCGAGGCCGGTTTCCACCGGAACGATGTTGTGCAACGCACTGCGGGTGCGGCGCAGGTCCTGGTGGTGGTAGGCGTCTATGACCGGCTGGTCATTCATTGCCGCGTGAATCGTGGTGGTGCTGCCCTGTTCCACACCGAAGGCTTCGTCCAGCACCTTGATCACCGGCACCAGGCAGTTAGTGGTGCAGGAAGCCGCCGCAACGATGACATCATCTGTCGTGAGATCGGCGTGGTTGACGCCATAGACCACGGTGCGATCGACGTCAGACTCGGCCGGCTGCGAGAACAGCAGCTGTTTGGCGCCGGAATCGATGTGTTTCTGGGCCGTGGCGCGATCAGAAAAGGCGCCGGAGCATTCCAGCACCAGATCGACATCCAGCAGACGCCAGGGCAGCTCTGCCGGGTCAGCATGACTCAACACACGGATGGCATCGCCATTGACCATCAGATCCTGGCCCGATACCGAAATATCACCCTGGAAACGGCCATGGGTGGAATCGTATCGGGTCAGGTGGGCAATGGTGTCGATATCCGACAGCTCATTAATCGCGACCACCTGCAGGTGGTCGCGGAAGCCGTTTTCATAGAGCGCACGCAACACGCACTGGCCGATTCGGCCGTACCCGTTGATGGCGACACGAAAAGGCGCAGAGTCTGTCATCAGGCGTCCAGCAGCTCAGCGGCCACTTCCAGGACGTTGTCGACGGTGAAGCCGAATTCCTTGAACAGTTCGCCAGCAGGGGCGGACTCACCAAAGGTGGTCATGCCGATGATGCGACCGTCCAGGCCAACGTACTTGTACCAGTAGTCGGCAATGCCGGCTTCGATGGCGATGCGGTTGGTGACGTCCAGCGGCAGAACCTGCTGTTTGTACTCGGCGCTCTGGGCATCGAACACATCGGTGGACGGCATGGAAACCACGCGCACTTTGTTGCCCTGCTCACGCAGCTTGGCGGCCGCGTCCTGTGCCAGGGCGACTTCGGAGCCGGTGGCAATCAGGATCAGGTCCGGCGTGCCTTCGCTGTCTGACAGGATGTAAGCGCCTTTCGCCACATCCGCCAGCTGCTGGGCATCGCGCGGCTGGGCTGGCAGGCCCTGGCGAGAGAAGACCATGGCGGTCGGGCCATCGGTGCGCTCAAGGGCTGCTTTCCAGGCTACCGCAGATTCAACGGTATCAGCCGGGCGCCACATGCTCATGTTGGGCGTGGTGCGCAGGCTGGCCATCTGCTCAATGGGCTGGTGAGTCGGGCCATCTTCGCCCAGGCCGATGGAATCGTGGGTGAATACGAAAATGGAACGCTGCTTCATGAGCGCAGCCATGCGCACTGCGTTGCGGCAGTACTCCATGAAGATCAGGAAAGTAGCGCCATAGGGCACGAAACCGCCGTGCAGGGCGATACCGTTCATGATCGCGGCCATGCCGAATTCACGCACACCGTAGTAGATGTAGTTACCGCTGGCGTCTTCTTTGGTCAGACCCTTGGTGTCGGACCAGATGGTCAGGTTGGAACCAGCCAGGTCGGCAGAGCCGCCCATCAGTTCCGGCAGCAGCGGACCGTAAGCGTTCAGGGTGTTCTGGGAAGCCTTACGGGAGGCAACGGTCTCGCCTTTGTCCTGGCATTCCTGGATGTAAGCCTGGGCTTTCTCGGCGAAATCGGCAGGCAGGTCGCCGGCCATGCGACGCTTGAATTCGGCAGCCAGTTCCGGCTCGGCTTTTTCGTAGGCGGCGAACTTCTGTTCCCACTCGGACTGGGCAGCGGCGCCTTTTTCACGGGCGTTCCAGGCACTGGCAATGTCGGCCGGAATTTCGAACGAACCGTGCTGCCAACCCAGCTGCTCGCGGGTCAGTGCAATTTCGTCGTCACCCAGCGGGGCGCCGTGGCAGCTTTCCTTGCCCTGCTTGTTCGGCGAACCGAAGCCGATGATGGTTTTGCAGCAGATCAGTGTAGGTTGATCGACATTGGCACGAGCGGCTTCGATGGCAGCGCGGACAGCGTCGGAATCGTGGCCATCAACGGCCGGAATCACCTGCCAGCCATAGGCCTCAAAGCGCTGCGGCGTGTTGTCGGTAAACCAGCCGTCTACTTCACCGTCAATGGAAATGCCGTTGTCATCGTAGAACATGACCAGCTTGCCGAGACCGAGAGTGCCTGCCAGAGACGCCACTTCGTGGGAAATACCTTCCATCAGGCAGCCATCGCCCAGAAACGCGTAGGTGTAATGGTCGACGATCTCGTGGCCGGGACGGTTGAACTGGGCTGCCAGAGATTTTTCGGCAATCGCAAAACCGACGGCGTTGGCAATGCCCTGGCCCAGGGGACCCGTGGTGGTTTCAATGCCCGGGGTGTACCCATATTCGGGATGGCCCGGGGTCTTGGAGTGCAGCTGGCGGAAATTCTTGATGTCGTCGATGGAAACGTCGTAACCGCTCAGGTGCAGCAGAGAATACTGCAGCATGGAGCCATGACCGTTGGACAGCACGAAGCGGTCGCGGTTGGCCCACTGAGGGTTGGCCGGGTTGTGGTTCAGGTAATCGTTCCACAGAACCTCGGCGATATCCGCCATACCCATGGGCGCACCCGGGTGGCCGGATTTGGCTTTCTGAACCGCATCCATGCTCAGCGCGCGAATGGCGTTGGCGAGATCTTTACGAGACGGCATTGACGTTTCTCCAGTGTTTTGCAGGAAAAGAATTCGTAGTGATTAAAGGGCGATCAAAATGAGGCGCGTATTTTCGCCGATTAGTGTGTGCCGGGGCAAATCGGCATGTGCCTGTTTCACGATTGTTTGCCTGCGGATTTCCGAAAGGGCCTGATTTCAAAGAACGATAAATCTATATCAAAATATTTTGATATGCCTATTGATTGACCACCCGAAGCGCCCTACACTTCGTTTCCATGACATCCATGAACGCACACGCCGACAACCTGTCCTCCGTGGACGCACTGGCCCCGATCTTCAAAGCAAGCGGGGATCCCTTGCGCCTGGAGATTTTGCGTGTGTTGAGAAGGGATACGTTCGGGGTTCTGGAGCTCAGCCAGCTGTTTGATATGCGCCAGTCAGGCATGAGCCACCACCTGAAAGTGATGAACAAGGCCGGCCTGTTGGAGCCCCAGCGGGAGGGCAATGCGATTTTCTATCGCCGACCGCTGCACCTGGACAGCGACAAGCCGACTGACCAGACGATACGCCAGATATTTGAAGCGGTAGACCGGGTGCCACTAACGCCGCACCTGCAAGAACGGATTGAAGCCATCCGTACCCAGCGCGCAGATCAGTCTCAGGCCTTCTTTGCCCGGCATGCAGAGCAGTTCCGGGAGCAGCAGGAACTGATCGCCGCCTTTGATCTGTACGCGGGACCGGTAGCAGAAATGATCCGCAAACGGTCCCGCAAACACCAGTGGCAGGCGGCCCTTGAGATCGGCCCGGGTGAAGGCGCGTTCCTGCCAGTGCTGGCCGAACTGTGCGGGCATGTGGTGGCCCTCGACAACAGCCGGGACATGCTGGCCAAGGCGACCCGCACCTGCATCGACGAACGGCTGAACAACATCGACCTGATCGAGGGCGTCACCGACACCCTTTTGGCCCGGGGCGACGCGTTCGACCTGGTGGTTGCCAACATGGTGCTGCACCACGTGCCCAGCCCCGCGGACATCTTCCTGGATGCTGCAGCGCTGATGAATAACGGCGGCTGCCTGGTGATCAGCGACCTGTGCAGTCACGACCAGGACTGGGCAAAAGCAAATTGCGGTGATCTCTGGCTGGGCTTTGAGCCGGAAGAACTCACTACCTGGGCCGCGGATGCCGGCCTGGTTGCCGGAGAACAGCTGTTTATCGGTTTAAGAAACGGCTTCCAGATCCAGGTGCGGGAATTCTGGAAACACAGCGGCCGAATTTGACGACCTGAATCGCAATATCAACAAATTTTGATATACGGATACGTAGTTTTACGTATCCTCACACAGATCAACAAACCGGATACCGGAAAGCGCTTTAAGAAAGTCGCTTACCGGCCTGAATTTGAATCGCTCACAGAGGAGCATGCGTTATGGCTGACTACAACATCTTCACTTCCGAATCGGTCTCTGAAGGCCACCCGGACAAACTGGCGGACCAGATCTCTGATGCCGTCCTGGACGCCATCCTGGCCGAAGACCCTCACGCACGGGTTGCCTGTGAAACCATGGTAAAAACCGGTGTGGCGATCGTCGGCGGTGAAATCACCACCAGTGCCTGGGTGGATCTGGAAGACCTGGTGCGCGGTGTGATCAAAGACATCGGCTACACCTCCTCGAAAGTGGGCTACGACGGCGACACCTGCGGCATCATCAACATTATCGGCAAGCAGTCCGTCGATATTGCCCAGGGCGTCGACCGCCAGAAGCCGGAAGACCAGGGCGCCGGTGACCAGGGCCTGATGTTCGGCTATGCCAGCAACGAAACCGACGTACTCATGCCGGCACCGATCACCTTTTCGCACCGTCTGGTTCAGCGCCAGGCCGAGGCCCGCAAGAGCGGCCTGCTGCCGTGGCTGCGCCCGGACGCCAAGAGCCAGGTTACCTGCCGCTACGAAAACGGCCGGGTTGCCGGTATCGACGCGGTGGTTCTGTCCACCCAGCACGATGAAGACGTGACCCAGGAAGACCTGAAAGAAGCGGTGATGGAACTGATCGTCAAGCACGCGCTGCCGGCCGAACTGCTGCACAAAGACACCCAGTTCCACATTAACCCGACCGGCAAGTTCGTGATCGGTGGTCCCGTTGGTGACTGTGGCCTGACCGGCCGTAAAATCATCGTAGACACCTACGGCGGCATGGCCCGCCACGGTGGTGGCGCGTTCTCCGGAAAAGACCCGTCCAAGGTCGACCGCTCCGCCGCCTACGCCGGTCGTTACGTGGCCAAGAACATCGTCGCCGCCGGGCTGGCCGACAAGTGCGAGATCCAGGTTTCCTACGCCATCGGCGTGGCGCAGCCGACCTCTATCTCCCTGAACACCTTCGGTACCGGCAAGATCAGCGATGACAAGATCATTGAGCTGGTGCGCCAGAACTTCGATCTGCGTCCGTACGCGATCACCAACATGCTCGATCTGCTGCACCCGATGTATCAACAGACGGCAGCTTACGGCCACTTCGGCCGCGAGC
>CAZFQI010000079.1:0-15624 GCA_964520755.1 uncultured Marinobacter sp.
TTACTCGGTGGTTTCCTGATGAGCCGGAGTACGACCCGGCGTATCGAGGTTATCAACAACACCTCCCGGCGGATCATGAACGGTCACCTGTCCCTGCGGATTCCGACCCGCGGCACCGATGATGATTTCGATCAGCTGGCGGAAAACCTGAACCAGATGCTGGACCGGATTGTGTATCTGATGGAGGGCATCCGCCACGTTTCCGACAGCATTGCCCACGATTTGCGTACACCCCTGACCCGACTCCGCAACCAGCTTGAAAACACCCTGATGTCGGTGGACAACGACGAGGCTAGGGAGCAGGCCGGCAGAGCCGTGGCAGAAGCCGATCAGTTGCTGGCAACTTTCAATGCCCTGTTGCGCATCGCCCGGCTGGAAACCCGGGGCAATACCGCCGATATGAAACCGGTATCGCTGGATGAGCTGGTAACAGATGCCTGTGAGCTCTATGAGGCGCTAGCTGAGGACAAGGACCAGTCGTTTGAACAGGGCCTGGAAAGCGGAGTGATGATTGAGGGTGACCGCGATCTTCTGTTCCAGATGGTCAGTAACCTGATTGATAATGCCATCAAATACACGCCCGAGCATGGCGTGATTGGCGTTTCCGTTCGGCGCGAGGGTGCCGAAGCGGTGTTTGAAGTTCGGGATAGCGGTATCGGTATTCCCGATGCCGAGAAAGACCAGGTCTTCCAGCGCTTCTACCGGGTTGGCAAGAGTCGTTCGTTACCGGGGAATGGTCTGGGCCTGAGCCTGGTGAGCGCTGTTGCAGAAATACATCAGGGCCGGATTGTCCTGAGTGATACCCATCCCGGAGAGGAGTCGCCGGGGCTGACCGTGGCTGTGAAGATTCCCGCCTTTACCGAGGCCCGCAAACGCATTCGCGCGGCCCAGGCGGAACAGCCGGCGGATTCAGCGGCCGGGGAAACCCGAACCGCTTCTTCCACGGGCTTAAATACTCACTGACTGGCGCGGAACTGGTTGATGCGTGACATCACGGGGCCGATCAGTGCGTCCCTGCGGGACTCGAGCTCGTGGGTAATCTTCTCAACCTGGGAGCGGCGACGGTTTACTCGTACCTGAATGCTGTCCCATTCACCTTCCAGATGCTTTTGCTCCACGGCCAGAAAAGCCGCAATGTTGTGACGGTTGACCTTGCCAGTGATTCCGTACTGGTCCAGCCGGTAGCCAAGAGCATCCACGCCGTTAAGTGCCAGGTTCAGCAGCTTCTGAGTATTCATGTTGTTTTCTCCGAGAATGGAAACGTCCGAAAAGAATATACCGCTACGCTATTCTCCGAACCTAGAGTCTGCAACCTAATTCCCAAGGCCAGCGTTCGTACTTTCCCTGACCAAAAGGTAATTCCTCGGCCACGCTGGTGTAACCAATGGTGTGCATAATTGAAACTGTAGCTTTGGAAGCCTGCAGATTTGTTGCTTGCTTCTCCCTCCAGCACAGCGCTAGCCTTACCCCGTTTTTACGGGGTTTTTTTATGCCCTTCCGATTTCTGATTCCCCACTGGCATAGGACGTTGCGAGACCAATGACCCAGGTTCCCGGTAATGGCGGCCCCCGCCCGAAATACATTACGCCAGAAGGTGAACGGGCCTTGCGTGACGAATTGCAGTATCTCTGGAAGGTAAAGCGCCCTGAAGTCACCCAGGCCGTGCGTGAAGCCGCCGCACTTGGTGATCGGTCCGAGAATGCCGAATACATCTATGGCAAGAAGCAGTTACGGGAAATCGACCGGCGGGTGCGTTTCCTCAGCAAACGCCTGGAAGAGCTGGTCGTTGTCGACCGGTTGCCGGATGACCGCAACAAGGTGTTTTTTGGCGCCTGGGTAACGGTGGAAGACGAGGATGGTGATGAGCAAACCTATCGGCTGGTCGGTGCGGACGAGTTTGATCTGAACAAAGGCTATCTCAGCATCAACTCACCACTGGCCCGGGCCCTGATTGGCAAGCGCCTGGACGATGAAGTGAACGTTCGCACCCCGGAAGGCTGGAAGTCGGTGTTCGTGGTTGGTATCCGCTATCAGGCACCGGCGGACGACAAGTGAATAATGTCACAAAATTGGCGAGTGCCCGGGCAGGTTGTGTGATTTGTCGATAGACTGATCAAAATTTGTCACAACTGTGCGCAGACAGGAGTGTCTGCCGGGGAAATGCCATGGGTATGCGTGGAAAAGCCAGGAATAATCAGAGCAGGGTGGGCACACCGCTGGTGTTGGCGGGACTGCTAGTGGTACCGGCTTATACGGGCGGCGCTTTTGCACAGGGCGACGGTGGGGACCGTGCGTTTCAGTACGAGGAGCGCTCGACCATCGATACCATCCCCCTGAGTTCCATGGAGGAGGAGACTCTGGCCAACACGGTGATTGAAGGTGGTTTGACGGCCCCGGCTGCGGGTGTCCCGCTGAAGCCCCGGGTTGAGGACGATTTTTACCTGGACCCGCTGGGCCTTCGCCCCGGCGACAGCCGCACCGACCTTGGCCGTTCACAGATTCCGGTGGAGTTCCGGTTCAGCAATCCCAAGTCCATTCCCGGGCAGACACACAGTAACAACTACGTGATTCGTCCACCCGAGAACCGCACCTACGACGCTCTGAACATCAATATGAACGAGCGCTGAGGCAGACCATCAGGCTGCAGCGCAGCCGTTGTCACCGGCGGACGTCTTACCCAATACATCCTCATAGAAAAACGTCAGGGCCTGACTGGCCTGATTGAACCGTGCCCGGGATACCCGCATACGATCGTTCAGGTATTCCAGAAACCGCTGGCGGTCTTCATTGGCCAGTGCATCCGGATCTTTCAATTCGCTAAACAGCACGAACCGGGTGATCCAGTGAAGGTAGGTTTGCTCAGAGCGTTGATTGAGCTGGTGCTTGCGGATAGCGTCCTTGACCCGGTCCACAAGGCCTGGCTGGGATTGTTCCAGCGCCTCGGTGATGTCCATAAATTACTCTTCCTGATGAATTGGTGTTCTTATTTTGCGCGCATCTTATGACAGGCAATTTACGAGCGCAAAGCTTTCTACAGGAAGATTGACTCTGGTCATTTTTTGACCAGAGTCTGGACTGGAAGAGCGATTACTTCACGGCTTCGAGTTTGTCGATGTACTTCTGCATGGCGTCATCGCTGGACATGCCTTTCAGCTTCTCCCAGGCATCAAACTTGGCGCGGCCGACAAAATCCATCATGCCCGGGCGCTTGCCGGACACATCGCCCTCGGTGGCCTGCTTGTAGAGCGCGTAGAACTCCAGTTTCATCTCGTTGGAGGGTTTGAAATCGCCCTCAGCAGTCTGGATGTAGTTGACGGCTTCGTCGAAGCGGGTTTTCAGGTCACTCATGTTGATCTCCTTATGGTTTTACTTTGGTCCTGTTTGTTGGGCGAGTATAGCCACAGCCATCGGCTCCGTCATTGACTGAATCTTCGTAGAGCAGCGGCGGAGAGGAAATTCCGGGCATTCTGGCAAAAGCTTGCCCGGGCGCACATTCCGGAAAATTGCTGGCCAGTTTTTGCTTGAGAAAGGCAAATGATCTGTGTAGAGTTTCGCTCGTTGCGTGCCAGGAGGGCGCGTACAAGGGATTGAACAACTGCAAATGATTTGCACAGGGAGCAAGCGCATGTCTTCAAAAGACGGTTCCGTCGCGCCTAAAGAGCGCATCAATATCAAGTACGTCCCCGCCACCGGAGATCAGCAGGCAGAAACCGAGTTGCCGCTGAAGATGTTCGTCGTTGGCGATTTCAAAGGACACGCCGAAGAAACCCCCATCGAAGATCGCAAGGCCATTTCCGTCGACAAGAACAACTTCCGTTCAGTCATGAAGGAAGCCGGCCTGACCCTTTCCACCACCGTGACCAACGAGCTGGATGAGGAAGCCGACGAACTGCCGGTTAACCTGGAATTCCAGACCCTTGATGATTTCTCCCCCGACAGCGTTGCCCGTCAGGTTCCGGAGCTGAACAAGCTGATTGAACTGCGGGAAGCCCTGGTGGCCCTGAAAGGCCCTCTGGGTAACGTGCCGTCGTTCCGCTCCAAGCTCCAGGAACTGCTGGACAACGACGACGCCCGGGACAAGCTGCTGGCCGAACTGGAACTGGCCACCGACAGCAACGTGTAAACGAACGCGCGGTCATAATTTCCGACTGAATTCAAAACGTACTAAAGGGATGTGGTATGTCTGATACTGCTGTGCAGCAATCTGCTGCCTCCGAATCCGTCACTGAAGGCTCTCTCCTCGACCAGGTCATGGCCAACAGCCGTATGGCACCGGCGGATGAGGGATACGATGTCGCCCGGAAGGGCGTCGCAACATTTATCGCCAACCTGCTGAAAAGCGATGAAAAAGGCCAGCCGGTCAATAAGGCCCTGGTGGACCAGATGGTGGTTGAGCTGGATCGCAAGATCAGCGCCCAGATGGATGAAATCCTGCACGCGCCCAAGCTGCAGGAGCTGGAGTCTTCCTGGCGCGGCCTGAAGCTGATGGTCGATCGCACCGACTTCCGCGAAAACATCAAGGTGGATATCCTCCACGCCACCAAGACCGAGCTGCTGGAAGACTTCGAATTCGCGCCGGACGTTACCCAGACCGGCTTCTACCAGCATATTTACTCTACCGAATACGGTCAGTTCGGCGGCGAGCCGGTGGGCGCGGTCGTGGGTAACTACGCGTTCACCCCGTCCACGCCAGACATGAAGCTGCTGCAGTACGTGTCGTCTGTCGGAGCGATGGCCCATGCCCCGTTCCTGTCTTCGGTGGCACCGTCGTTCTTTGGTGTCGACAGCTATCAGGAACTGCCTGCCATCAAGGAACTGAAGGCCGTTTTCGAAGGCCCGAAATACGCCAAGTGGCGCTCCCTGCGTGAATCCGAAGACGCCCGCTATCTGGGCCTCACTTCACCGCGCTTCCTGCTGCGGGTACCTTACGATCCCACGGAAAACCCGGTGCGCAGCTTCAACTACAAGGAAGACGTGTCGGCGGACCACGAGCATTACCTGTGGGGCAACACGGCCTACCTGCTGGCCACCCGCCTGACCGAAAGCTTCGCCAAGTACCGGTGGTGCCCGAACATCATCGGTCCCCAAAGCGGTGGCGCAGTCGAGGACCTGCCGGTGCACCTGTTCGAATCCTTCGGTCAACTGGAAGCCAAGATTCCGACCGAAGTGCTGATCACCGATCGTCGCGAATACGAAATGGCCGACGAAGGCTTCATTGCCCTGACCATGCGCAAGGGCAGCGATAACGCGGCCTTCTTCTCCGCCAACTCGGTGCAGAAACCCAAGCAGTTCCCTAACACCAAGGAAGGCAAGGAAGCGGAAACCAACTACAAGTTGGGTACCCAGCTGCCTTACATGATGATCGTTAACCGCCTGGCCCACTACATCAAGGTCCTGCAGCGGGAACAGATCGGCTCATGGAAGGAACGCCAGGACTTGGAGCGGGAGCTGAACACCTGGATACGCCAGTACGTGGCCGACCAGGAAAACCCGCCCGCGGAAGTCCGCAGCCGTCGACCCCTGCGCGCGGCACAGGTCACCGTCTCTGACGTGGAAGGCGATCCGGGCTGGTACCAGGTGTCCCTGGCGGTTCGGCCCCACTTCAAGTACATGGGTGCCAACTTCGAACTGTCACTGGTTGGCCGGCTGGACAAGGATTAATCCGTGTTCCAGCACCCGGCCGGCGACGGATCGCAGGCCGGCAGCGGCAGCCTGTTCGAGAGACTGGAGCAGGCTGCCGAACCGGCCGGCCAGAGTTTGGGAGACGTCACCCACGTTGTTGAATCCATCAAGCGCCACCTGGTTCGGCTGCTGAACGCCCACCCGGGCAACAGCGCCAGCGTACCGGACCTGGGTCTGCTGGACTTTAACGACGCCACGCTCGGCACCCACGATCTGAGCGTCCAGATCCGTGGCGCGATCAGGCAGTGCATCGAGAAGTTCGAACCCAGGGTGAAGCGGGTGGATGTGGTTAATCTGCCCCAGGGACCGGATCCGCTGCAGCTGCGGTTTCAGGTGACCGTGTACCTGAATGTCGGCGCAAATGACGACAAAACGACCATAGATTTAGTATTGGATGACAAACGTTACTACCAGGTGGTGTAACGAAACGGATAAGCAAACACCAAGGATGGCGAGAGACGGTGGGGATGCTTTTCTGCAGGGAAAAAATGTCTGAGCGCAGCGAGTTGTTTTTTCCCGGAAGAAAAGTGTACCGACCGTCTCATACTCCCAAGGATGCGGTAGTTGTATGAAGTTAAATCGGTTCTACAGGGACGAATTAAGCTTTCTCAGGCTCCAGGGCCGGGAATTCGCGGATGCCCATCCGCAGTTGACACGGTTTCTTTCCGAGCAGAGCACAGACCCGGATGTGGAGCGCCTACTGGAAGGCTTCGCCTTTTTGACCGGAAAGCTCCGGGAAAAGGTCGAGGACCAGTTTCCGGAGATTACCCACTCGCTGCTGAACATGCTGTGGCCGAACTATCTGCGGCCTGTGCCCAGCTGCACCATCATGCGCTTTGATCCGCAGCTGCACGCCATCAGTGAGCGCCAGCGGGTGGACCGACACACCGAAATCAAAAGCCGACCACTGGGCGATGCCACGCGCCAGACGCAGTGCCGCTTCCGCACCTGCCGCGCCGTTGACGTCTACCCAATCAGTGTTGCCGCGGCCCACGCGGAACACTCGCGGGAAGTGTCCTCCGTGACCGTGGACCTGGCCCTGCATACGGACCAGCCGCTGTCGTCCCTGAGCATGGACAGCCTGCGATTCTACCTTGGTGGCGAAAGCCACATCGCCGAAACCCTGTTTCTCTGGCTGAACCACTATCTCGAACGCATCGATCTGGTGGTGGGCGACGCTGTTTACCGCCTGCCTGCCTCGCTGTTGCAGCCGGTGGGCTTCGGCAACGACGAAGCGCTGCTGCCGTATCCCAAGAATGCCTATCCCGGTTACCGCATTTTGCAGGAATATCTCAGCTTCCCCGAGGCTTTCCGCTTCGTCGATATCCGAGGCTTGGGCCAGCGGCTACCGGCGCTGCAGGCGGACGAAATCAGCCTGCGTTTTCATTTCAGCCGGATATTGCCGCCGGATGCGAAAGTGCGGGAGGACAATTTCCAACTCTACTGCACCCCGGCGGTGAACCTGTTTACCCACGAGGGCGAACCGGTGGACCTGAACGGCCGGCAGACTGAATACCGGATCTCGCCGTCCAGCCGCTCACCTGACCATTTTGAGGTCTTCAGCATCGAGCAGGTGGAGGGCTGGCTGGAAGGCCGCTCCGGGCGGGGGGAGCCGCGCATCTACACCGCGTTTGAGAGCTTTCAGCACGAAGTCGAACGGGATCGCGGCCGCACCGCGCTGTATTACCGGGTGCGGGCGCGGGACAGCGTGCGCGGGGACGGCTTTGATCATTACATGTCGTTTGTCCGGGGCGATGAGTCGGAGTGCCTGAGCCGGCAGGAAGCGGTTTCCCTGACCCTCACCTGCACCAATCGCCAGTTGCCCAGCCAGCTGGCGGTAGGCGAAATCTGCATGGCGACCGAGAGCACGCCAGCGTTTGCCACCTTCAGCAACATTACCCGGCCCACCGCGACCCTGCGGCCAACCCTGGATGGCAGCCTGTTGTGGACGCTGATCTCGAATCTGTCACTCAATTACCTGTCCATGCTGGACGTGGATGCCCTGCGCACGGTGCTGCGGGTCTATGATTTCCGAGCTCTGGTGGACCGCCAGGCGGAGCGGGTTTCCCAGAAGCGTCTGGCTGGTATTACCGGTATCGAGACCGCTCCGGTTGATCGGATGGTTAAGGGCCTGCCGGTGCGGGGGATCCGCTCGGTACTGAAACTGGACCAGCAGGCCTTTGCATCGGAGGGTGATCTTTACCTGTTCGGCACGGTTCTCAGCCAGTTCTTTGCTCTTTACGCCAGTATCAACGCATTTCACCAACTTGAAGTGGTGAACACCGATAATCAGGAACGGTACACATGGACGTTACAGCAAGGTCAGCAGCCGCTGATGTAGCCGAGCTGCAACCGGTTCTGGGCAATGCGCGGCGATACAGTTTTTTCCAGCTGGTGGACCTGATTCACCGGCACCACGGAGATGATCTGGAGCGAAACAGCGACGACCAACCCCGCCAGGAACGGATTCGGTTTTCTGCCTCCGCGGGGCTGGGGTTTCCCGGCAGCGATGTGGTTTCGGCGCTGTCGCCGGAGCACGAGCATGCCCCGTATCAGATGGAAGTCAGCTTTCTGGGGTTGCACGGCTCACAGTCGCCGTTGCCGGGCTATTACCTGGAGGATCTGGCCTGGGAAGCGGGGCAGAATCTGGGCATCCGGCGGCATTTTCTTGATTTTTTCAATCATCGCCTGGTCACGCTGTTCCACCGTGCGTGGCGCAAGTATCGCTACTACGTTCGGTTTCAACCCGGTGCCTCGGACGGCTTTTCAGAACTGATCTTTGCCCTGATAGGACTCGGCGACAGCCGGTTGCGGGAGGCAACACCGGTTAACTGGTCCAAGATGCTGGCCTATTCCGGCCTGATGGCCGGTCGCAGCCGGTCGCCGGAGGTGGTGAGCGGCATCGTTGCCCATTGCTTCGATCTGGACGATGTCAGTATTGAACAGTGGGTCCTGCGCAAGGTGGCCATCGCCGATGATCAACAGACCCGACTGGGCCAGGCCAACGCCTGTCTGGGCAGCGACACATTGGTGGGATCCACCATTCGGGATCGCAGTGGCAAATTCGTGCTCCGGTTGCGGAATCTCAGCCGACAGCGCTTTGCGGATTTCCTGCCCAATGGTCAGGACCACCAGCGCCTGGTCAAACTCGTGGAGTTCGCTACACGGGAGCAACTGGCCTACGACCTGGAGCTTCAAATGCGTCCGAAAGACATCCGCCCAATGGAGTTGGGAGAAGATGTGCGGCTGGGCTGGAATTCCTTCGTGACTCCGGAAAAGGCTAGGCGCCGACCGGCGGTCCGGATTCAGATTCGCCGGTAAACCCGGCAGGGAAGGTATTCATGGATGAACAACAGGCTGCGGGCCTCAAGCTGACAGTCACCAATCCGACCGTTGCCGGCGGTGGGGCAACCATCGAGCACTGTTTCAGCGTTCGCGGCGGCTCTATCGGTACAGCAGCCAGTGATACCTGGCGGCTATCGTCGCAGCGAACGGGTGCGGTTCCCGGCCACGCGGAAATCCGGTTTCTGGATGGCGGTTTCTGCCTGATTGATCGCAGTGGCCGGACCTACATCAATAGCGCAAGTCAGCCTGTAGGCCGGGGCCGTCGGGCACGACTGAATCATGGCGATACCGTCAGTATTGGTCGCTATCAACTTCGTGCCGAGTTGGCCGAGGCTGTTGGCGACCCGTTGCTTGAGAGAGGTGAGGCAGAGCAGGCCGGGCAACTGATCGATGTCGATGAAGGGCCGCTGGTGCGGGCCCAGGACTTGACCAGCCAGACCGAGAATCCGGAGCCGCTGCGGAATCTTGCACCGGTAGCCGGGGAGGCGGTCAGTGATGACCCACTGGCGCCCTGGAACGGGCAGCCGGACGAACAGAAGTCGGATGCTGACGTACTGATGGCCAGTGAGACCTCTTGGCGCATCGCTGAAAGGCATGTTTCGGATGAGTACCGTGAAAACCGCGATGTAGCGATAGGCCTACCCGTTCGCAAAGGAGAGAAAGACAGGATGTCTGAGATTGCAGAGAGCGCTGATCGCCGGGAGGCTTCAGATCAGAGCAGCAAACACATCAGTGGTGCCCCCCTCTTGCGGGGTATGGAAGCCGGGCTGGACTTTGCCGACAGCGATGAGATGCGTCTGTTCCTGGAGGAAGCGGGGCAGACTCTGAAGGCGACCGTGGAAGGGTTGTTGGCGCTGCACCAGGGAGAAGACAGCAGGCATCAGGCGCTGCGAACCCGCCTGCAACCCATTGAGGATAATCCACTGCGCTTGGGTGAGGGTTATGAAGATACGGTGCAAACCCTGTTCGCCAGTCATCGTAGCCCGGTTCACCTGTCGGCGCCGGCGGCGGTGCGGGAGAGTCTGCAGAGCCTGAATCACCACCAGCAGGCAACCCGTGAGGCCATCAGCGAGGCGCTGGAGGCCATCCTGCATGCCTTTTCACCCGAGGCCTTGCTGCGTCGTTTCCATGGTTACCGTCGGGGACTGCGCCAGAACGAGGACGAGGGACGCTGGGCCTGGGATATGTACCAGCATTACTACCGAGAATTGAAATCCAGTCGTCAGCAGGGGTTCGAGCGCCTGTTCCAGGAGGTGTTCGAACAGGCTTACGACCAGAACCTGCGCCAACTACAGAGGGAGAACCCGTTGTGAAGACCTGCAAATGGAGTTTGCTGGCCATCGTATTCGTGCTTGCCGGATGCAGCACACCCTATAACGCGGTCACCAAAACCGCAAAAGTGCTCTGGGACCCAGATATCCCGGTGGGATACCCGGAGGATCTGCCCAGCCGGGTCGGTCTGACCATGGTGGCCGAACCGGATGTAAACCCGAATGAATCTCTGGCACCCACGCCCATTGCGTTTCAGATCATCGAGATGCGCGACAGCTCACTATTGATGGCCGGGGATTTCGACCAGCTACTGAGTGACCTTGAGTCTTCTCTGGGCCAGAACTATGTGGACCACAGCGATTACTCCCTGGTGCCGGGCCAGTTCAAGTTCATCGAACCCTTCGAGATTGGCGAGGACACCCGGTTTATCGGCGTGATCGCCTTTTACGCCTACCCCAACCTGTCCCAGTGGAAAAAGGTGGTGAAGGTGGATCCGATCGGCGGTCGCTACAACCTGCTCGTTAACCTGCGGGAGCGGGAAGTCCAACTCAAGCATTCGGATGATACCTGATGGCGGTAACCAATCGAGTCGTCTGGAGTGATGGCCTGTTCATCAAGCCTCAGCACTTCCAGCAACAGCAGCGATATCTGGAACACCAGATCAATGAGCGTGCCCTCGCGATCTCCGATTACCTGTATGGCTTCAGCGACTTGGAACTGAATGCCGAGTATCTGAGTTTCGGCCGGGTGGGCCTGGTGCGGGCGTCCGGATTGTTTCCCGATGGCACCCGCTTCAGCCTGCCCCAGGACGATGTGATGCCGGAGCCCATGGAAATCACCGACGCCTCCGTGGCCAATCAAGTCGTCTACCTGGCGTTGCCGCTGGGCAGTGACAGTCTGGCGGAAGTGGAATGGCCGGACGCCCCCGTGGCCGGCCGGTTCCGTGCCGACTCTCGGGAAATCCGGGATCTGCATTCGATCGACGGCGACGCCCACACCATTGATGTTGGCCGGGTTGCGCCCCGCCTGATGCTGGAGCGGGAGGATCGCAGTGCCTATGCCGCTCTGGCCATTGGCCGGATTCTGGAGAAGCGCCCGGATGGAAGCCTGGTGATGGATCCGAACTTTATCCCCACCATGCTGAGTGTGCGAGCCGCACCAAGGCTGCAGCGATTTGTCGGGGAAATGGCGGGACTGATGCGGGAACGGGCACGCAATATCGCCGAGCGTGTCGGTGCACCGGGGCAGGGCGGTGTTGCCGACGTGGCGGATTTCATGTTGCTGCAGATGCTGAATCGGGCCCATCCCAGGTTCATGCATCTGGCCCGCCTGCGCCAGTTGCATCCCGAACGGCTGTTCGAAGCCCTGCTGGAACTGTGTGGTGAGCTGGTGACCTTCACCGATGAAGGACGCCTGCCTAGGGAGTACCCGGCCTATGACCACGATCTGCCGGAGGATTGTTTCACCCCGCTCATGCAGGTTCTGCGGCAGTCCCTGAGCACGGTGCTGGAACCAAGAGCCCTGGCTATCCAGCTCCAGCAGCGCCAGTACGGCCTGACCGTGGCCCCGGTTCAGGATGCCCAGTTGGTCCGGGATGCGGAATTCATTCTTGCGGTCAAAGCTGACATGCCGCTGGACGACCTGCGCAAGCAGTTCACCCAGCAGTGCAAGGTGGCCTCGGTGGAGAAAATCCGGGATCTCATCAGTCTGCAGCTGCCGGGGATTCCGCTCGCCGCGTTACCGGTTGCACCCCGACAGTTGCCGTACCACGCCGGCTTCGTGTACTTCCGCCTGGACGACCAGAGCCAGGCCTGGCAAATGCTCGACAACGCCAGCGGCTTCGCGTTCCACGTGGCCGGCAGTTTCCCGGGTATGGAAATGCAGTTCTGGGCAATCAGGAGCTAAATCATGGCAGATGCACAGGTAATGGACTTACCCAATGGCAGCAGGAATTCCGGCAGCAGTGCGTTCAGTGATCTGATTTTTGCCGACAGCCGGGGAGCCGCTGAGGGCAACAGGGAAGGCCAGGTCGACGAGCAGTTCCAGCTCAGGGGGTTGGAACATAACCGCCTGATTGAAACCGCCACACCATTACTGGGCCTGGTGATCAGGATACGCAGGCTGGCAGATTATCGCGCGGTGGAAACCCTATACCAGCAGGTGGTGGATGAGATCGCTGCCATCGACCGGGAACTGGTGGAACAGGGTTACGACCGGCCGGTTGTTGTCGCCTATAGGTACGTTCTCTGCGCCTTCATTGACGAGGCCGTGCTGGGCACCGACTGGGGCGCCCACAGTGTCTGGTCCCAGCATTCCCTGCTGTCACGCTTCCACAACGAGACCTGGGGTGGGGAAAAGGTTTTTGCCATTCTTGCCCGGATGGAGCAGGAACCGGCCCGATACCGCGACATGCTGTCGTTCATCTACCTGTGCCTCTGTCTGGGTTTCGAAGGGCGGTACAAGGTGATGGAAAACGGCCGGGATGAATACGACCAGATTGTCCGTGGCCTGCACGAGCAACTTAAAGCGTTGCAGGAGGAGCAGGAACCGGCGCCTCTTGCGGATGCCCGGGCGAACGTAACGCCAACCCGGAACCGGTTGCGCAGCGGCATGCCCGTCTGGGGCATTGCTGGTCTGTTTGTGGCGGCCATGGCCGGCATCTACTCCCTGTATAACATCGCACTGAACGAGCGCATCACGGACGTATTGCGCGTACTCGACCAACTACCGAAATAAGGACATCAACGTGATTCGGGTAGAACTGCCGGCGCTGATCGGGCGCCTCAACGACATGTCACGCCAGGCGCTGGAAGCCTCCGCCTCTCTGTGCATCAGCCGCCAGGGCGCGGAAATCACTCCGGCCCATTTGCTGTTCAAACTGCTGGAAACGCCGTTTTCCGACGTGCGCCAGATTCTGGGGCACACCGGCATTGAGCATCAGCAACTGCAACCGCTGGTAGGCGACAGCCTGAACGGAGAGGCGCAAAGTGCTGAGCCCTACCCATCGTTCTCGCCGCTGTTGGTGGAGCTGATGCAGGATGCCTGGCTGCTGGCTTCCACCGAACTGGGCCACACCGAATTGCGTTCCGGCGCGGTATTCCTCGCCCTGCTGATGAATGCCGACCGATACCTGATGCCCCGGGTGGCAAAGGCACTGGTGGACATCAACCGTGAGCAGCTGCGCAAGCAATTTGACCGGTTCACGGAGGGCTCGGCTGAGAGGCTGGAACTGAGCAAGGAGGAACCCGGGCAACCGGTGGCCAGCGCGGGTCTGGAACCGCTCAAACGCTACGCCACCGACTTCACCAGGCTGGCCCGGGAAGACAAACTGGACCCGGTGGTGTGCCGTGACGCCGAGATCGACCAGATGATCGACATCCTCTGCCGCCGCCGCAAGAACAACCCTATTGTGGTGGGCGATGCCGGCGTGGGCAAAAGCGCCGTGGTGGAGGGCCTGGCTCTGCGCATCGTCAACGGCGACGTGCCTGACCGCCTGAAAAGCGTTGAGCTCTGGACCCTGGACATGGGCGCCCTGCAGGCCGGCGCCTCGGTGAAGGGCGAGTTCGAGAAACGCCTCAAAGGCGTGATCGAAGCGGTCAAAGGCTCCGCTACCCCCATCATCCTGTTCATTGACGAAGCCCATACCCTGATTGGCGCCGGTAACAGCGAAGGCGGCTCCGATGCCGCCAACCTGCTCAAACCGGCCCTTGCCCGGGGCGAGCTGCGCACCATCGCCGCGACCACCTGGCGCGAGTACAAGAAATACTTCGAAAAAGACCCGGCCCTGAGCCGGCGTTTCCAGCCTGTGGCGCTGGATGAGCCCACACCCGGCGAAGCCGTCCACATCCTCCGTGGCCTGCGCACCGTCTATGAGAAAGCCCATCAGGTCCTGATCGCCGACAGCGCCCTGAAAGCCGCTGCCGACATGTCCGCCCGTTACCTGGCCGGCCGCCAGCTACCGGACAAAGCCATCGACGTACTGGACACCGCCTGCGCCCGGGTCAGCCTGAATCTGAGCATGCCGCCCAGACGCCTGAGCCACGTCCGCAGCGAGCTGCATCAGCTGGCCATGGAACAGAACCTGCTGAGCCGCGAACTCACCCTCGGGCAGACCGTGGATGCCGAGCGGGAACTGGAACTGGAACAGCGCATTGCCGGGATCACTGCCGAATCCGCAGTCCTGGAGCAACGCTGGAACGACCAGCGCGAGCTGGTGGCCCGACTGGTGGAGATTCGTGAACAGTTGCTCACCGGCGAATCGCAGGCCGAAGCGGAGACCTCTGAGTTAACCGATGGTGATACCGAAGAACGCCCGGACCTGAAAAGCGAAGCCGCCGCCATCGAGCAGGAACTGACTGAACTCCAGGCCGACGAGCCGCTGGTACACGCCCGCGTTGATGCCAGACAGGTGGCCGAAGTCATCGCCGACTGGACCGGCATTCCGGTCAATCGAATGACCACCGACGAACTGGAAAAAATCACCCACTTGCCGGCGTATCTGCAGGAGCACATCAAAGGCCAGGACACCGCCATAGACTGCCTGCACCAGCACCTGCTCACCGCCCGGGCCGACCTGCGCCGGCCCGGCCGCCCCATGGGCGCCTTCCTGCTGGTGGGTCCCAGCGGCGTCGGCAAAACCGAAACCGTGGTACAGCTGGCCGAACTGCTCTACGGCGGCCGCCAGTTCCTCACCACCATCAACATGTCCGAATACCAGGAAAAACACACCGTCTCGCGCCTGATCGGTTCTCCTCCCGGTTACGTTGGCTTCGGCGAAGGCGGCATCCTCACCGAAGCCATCCGCCAGAAACCCTACTCCGTGGTCTTACTCGACGAAGTCGAAAAAGCCCATCCGGAAGTCCTCAACCTGTTCTACCAGGCATTCGACAAAGGCGAACTGGCTGACGGCGAAGGCCGACTCATCGACTGCAAAAACGTCGTCTTCTTCCTCACCTCCAACCTCGGCTACCAGACCATCGTCAACCACGCCGAGTCCCCGGCCAGCCTGGACGAAGCCCTCTACCCGGAACTGGCTAGCTTCTTCAAACCGGCCTTGCTGGCAAGAATGGAAGTGGTGCCTTACCTGCCTCTTGGCGAGGAAACCCTCAACCGCATCGTCGGCGACAAACTCCAGCGCCTGGCAGACCAGATCAAAGCCCGTTACCACACCGAAGTGGAACTGGAAGAGGGACTTATCGAGGCTATTCGAAGCCGTGCGACAAGAAGTGAAAACGGCGCAAGGATGCTTGAGTCGATCATAGAGGGTGAATTGTTGCCGCCGGTTTCATTAGCGTTGCTGGAAAAACTGGCGGCCAGGGAGCCGGT
>CAZFQI010000080.1:0-15451 GCA_964520755.1 uncultured Marinobacter sp.
TGCTCAATAGTCAGGACGAGAAGAGGCAGGCGGCGAGCCGGTACCTTGAGTTTGCGGCACTTTAGTCGCCGTAGTCGCCGGTGGGCGATCCAGTAGGGCTGGCCTGCCCCCAGAGGAAGCAGTCCATCAGTTCCGTCTTGCAGTCCACGCCCAGTTTCGCGTAAAGATTCCCCACGTGGGTAATGATTGAGTGGCGTGAGATTTTCCAGAGGCTCGCCATTTCCGCAAACGACATTCCCGTGGCCAGTCCGCAGGCCACCTGCAGTTGTCGCCTGGAAATTGATCGATGTTGCAGCTCACGGAACATTTTCAGGCTGAATGGGATGCATCGTTCTGAAACCAGCGCAAAACGGCCCAGCTGGTTTGTGGGCTGTACATGCATCCGGAAATGCCCCCAGGCAGTATCCATGACCTGGCGACGGGGATCCGGGCTCTTGTCGTCAATGGGCAAAGCAAGAGCGGGCGGCAGGTCACTGGAAAACGTGGTGGCCTCTTCTCCAGGGGCGTTCTGATTCAGCATTGTGCAGTGTTGCCGCAGGATTTCAGTGCTTTGCTCCAATCCAGCTTGCGGCGACCAGATGCCCGCTCCCGGAGGGCCTGCAGCGATCACCCGCATCGTGTTCAGCGGTCCGTCGGACGCACCGGACAGAACAGCGCCGATCCGAGGGGCTGCCTCGTTCAGCCAGTCAAGTTCGCCGCTCGTAAATGGATCATCGCCATGACCACGAAAGACCACCAGCCCACCAATGGGTGTGCCATTGGCCGGCACGACAACCCGGGCGAGATCGGCAATACCCCAGGGGGCCAGCATGAATCGGTAGGCCTCGGTCTCCCGAAATTCTGCAAAGCTTATCTGGAGAACGTCCGAGAGCCTCTCAGCACCATACTTCCCGCCCATATCTTCGCGAAAGGTGGAGCCTCCGACCTGCCGTTCCCGGCTTGAGTTCGCATACTGCCGGGCGTAGTGGGCAATGCCGTCCTCGAGATCGATAAGGCTTGAATAGGCACCGGCCACCATGCCATCTCTGCTGGACCAGAGCAGCAAGCTGCCCGCGCCGGGGATCGCCTGATCGACGATCCCGAGTACATCCGTTACTGCAGCGGCAGCAGGCAGCTGGAGCTGACTGATGATCTCAAGTTTTTCTAGCGTACTGACAGACACGGTCACTCATGGTGTTATTGAGAACTTACCTCCAGAGTGTAGTCGAGCTGTCCGGGTGATGGCCGGAAGCTATCCCGGTTAAATCCCGGAAGAAAGTTGATGACCTTGAGATAGTACTCAGCCGCATCAAGACTGGTTTCGATGGTCTGTGCACACTTACCTTCTTCCCAGTCGCGAGCAATCTGATTGGAGAACCCATCCTTGTACAGCTCCAGGCGAAGGCCCCCGTCTTCGCCGGCACAGGGGAAGTCCGTTGCGGTAATGGTGTATGAGCCTCCGTCAACGGTAAACCGGTAGAAGCTCTCATCGCTGGTCTGAATCAATCTGCCGACCGTTGCCTCCACTTTCTCGTTAACCGGAATCTTCCGGGCGGCTGTCGTTGATTCATCACCTTCTGAAACCCGGGTGGCGTTCAGAGTAAACCTTGCTCTCGGGCCATTTTCATCGTCCTTCTCGACACTCGGGAGGATGTAGTATTTCTCGTCGGCATCCAGGCGCAATCTGGTAACGTCCTCTACACCGCAAAAGATCCCAGCATCGTTGCTGTCGCCGAGTTCTGAGGCGCTCAATTCGGGTTCGCTAGTCACCGTCCAGCTGCAGCGACCAGTGTTGTCATTGTCTGCGCTATTGTCACCAAACAGTTCAATGGTGTAATGGCCTGTCACCAGCGGCACGAAAATCACGAATTCGCCGCTGTCATTAAGATGATCGCCTCTGAAAGTAGAGTTTTCGCAAACTACCCGCGGGTTATCCAGTTTGGCCACCGTGCATGCGTCGAGCAGCCAGGCAAAACCGCTACCTCCATTGGTGTTCGGCGGTGTCACGCCATACTGGTTCTGCAGCGCCAGCCGCGCATTTTCCAGTAACTCATCCGTTCCGGCGTCGTTGATTGCCGCGAGCTCATCCGCGCCGTCGCCGTTAATTTGACCGTCATCGGCAAAGTCGGCGGCCAGGGCATCAAGTCCTGTTTGGCCGATGTCGGCCTCCAGTGCGGCGGCGGAGAACAGCAACAAGTTGGCACTGTCAGATTCGAGTTCGCCGGTGGCATTAAGGAGGTCAAGATCGGCCGGTGCGCTGTTCAATCCGAATGCCGCTTGAGCATCCGATCGAGCCTGGCCAAGTGCGCTATCAAATTCCGCACCACCGGCCATGAGAGAGCGAGTACGGGCCGCTGTAAAGTGGGTGAAAAGGTTGACGTTGGCATCAGGGGGCGTCGAGTCAGATACACTGGTAACCGCTGTCAGTGTGCGTGCGCTGCCAGAGAAATTGGAAGTGGTTTCGTCGAAAAACTCGCCTTGCATGCGCAACAGGGTTGGGCCGGTCCAGGAAATTTCCTCGAATTCATACTGACCATTTTCACCCACGGTACCTGTCAGCTGCTGGCCGCCTTCCGAACCATCGTTGGTGAGGAGCACGGCCTCGGCAGTGCCGCCTGCCCGAAATGGGCCTTTCTGTGCAACGCCTGTCCCTGTGATCTCAGGATCGTCGGGCGTAGTACCGGCGGTAGAGTCGGAGTCATCGCCACAGCCTGTGACTGCGACGCTGAGCGTCAGAGCCAGAATGGCGGTGGATCCTTTTCTCATGTGAAACATCGTGTTTCTCCTCTAGCTAATCCTTTGCGTGAGCCGGTGGCTCAAGAACCAGCATAGGGAAACACTTCTGGATTGCCTTCCCCTCGCATAGGGAAGGAGTGAAAGATCAGTTGGCCGGCATCGGGTCTGCGACGGCCATCGGATTCGGGTTTCGCAGTGCCAGATCGCCCAGCCCTGGGAGCTTGATGCCGAGAGCCGCCGGGTTGAGCCCGAAGGAGAGCCCGAGAATATTGATTTCCAGCCCTTCTCGGGTACCCATCAGGAGGCCAAGGTAGCCGCCTGCGGACAGTTGAAAGCCTGAGCCTCCCGGCACACCTGCAACCAGCCGGTCCCCCAGGTAATCCTTGCCGATAGCGTTGCCCGGCAAAGCTACATCAAGACCCGGCACTTCTCGTATCACCCAGGCTACAAAGGTGTTGCTGTTGGGGCCAGGCCAGGCATTGTACTCGGTCGGGTATGGGTAGAGTTCCACGGCCTGATAAATGTCGGGGATCAGCTTTTCTGCCTTTTCACCACGGATATCTGCATAGAGTTCCGGCCTGGCGCCGAACCAGTGCCGGTCTGGTTCGCCCGGGCGGGAATTGACCACATAGCGTCGCCAGCCGGTGACTTCATGAACCTGGTAGTGGCTGGCGCCTTTTTCCTTGGTGGCAATCCAGGTATGCACGGCGAAGTAACCCCGCCAGCTGAAAGCCCGGGCTCCGTATACCTGGACGATGGCTTCCTCGGCCTGGTCTGGTGGGGGTGCTATCCGGGCACTTTCCCGGGTTGCAGTTTGCCAGCTCTCGGCACCCTGCAGGCTGCCACTGGTGGCAAGCAGAATTGGGCCCGACAGGAGCAGGAGCAGGGCGCCCAGGCACCAGCCTGAAGCTTTTAACAATCGTTTCATTAATCCGGTCCGAAGCGTGGGGAACATCAGGACCCTGAAAAGCACATCAAGTTCCTGATCACGAGCTTAATACTAGTGAATGGATACGTGTTCCGGTAGCTGACAGATGAGCTCAAACCCGGCCCGTGGTTTGCTGGCAGGTGGCTTGTATTCTAGGCTCAGGGATACAAGTAGCAATTTTCAGGAGGCGTTTATGTCTGACCATCATGTTTACAAAAAGGTAGAAATTGTCGGTTCATCGAAGAAAAGCATTGAAGATGCGATTGAAAATGCACTTGAAGAGTGTGGAAAAAGCGTCCGCAACATGGAGTGGTTCGAGGTTTCGGAAACCCGTGGCCATATCGTTGACGGCAAGGTGGGCCATTACCAGGTTGTGATGAAAGTTGGGTTCCGAATCGTTAACAGCTGAATTTGATATCGATGGTTGCCCTGGAGGTGCCACATGTCTGATACCAATAGCGCTTTGTTACTCGTGGATATCCAGAACGACTTCTGTGAAGGCGGAAGCCTTGCGGTTCCAGATGCCAGTAAGATCCTGCCTGTTGTTAACAGCCTGATAGGAGAAGCCTCGGAAGCGGGCCAGATGATAATTGCCAGCCGCGACTGGCATACCGTCGACCATGCCAGCTTTGAGAGCAGGGGCGGCCCCTGGCCACCTCACTGCATTCAGGATACCGAGGGAGCGGCGTTTCATGCCGGCATGCAGCTTCCGGATGATGCGGTTCGGGTGAGCAAGGGCACCGGTTTTGACACCGATGCCTATTCGGCCTTTGACGGAACCCAACTGGACACATTCCTGGATCGCCACGGTATCCGCCACCTCAGGATTGCGGGACTGGCCCTGGATGTCTGTGTTCGCGCCACGGTTCTGGACGCGTTGAAATGCGGTTTTGACGCTGAGCTCGTGGCCAGTGGCACTCGCGCTGTAAAACAGGAATCGGCCACCGATGTGTTTGAAGAGCTCCGGGCCGCCGGAGCAACCATAAGCTGATTATTCCCCTATAAAGTGAGGAGTGAATTTGATTAGACAGGAAGATCTTCCCCTGATGGTGGATCTGTATGAGTTGGCCATGGCGCAGGCCTACTGGGCCGAAGGGATGACTGATACAGCGGTTTTCAGCCTGTTTTTCAGGGAATTGCCTGAAAACCGTAATTTTATTCTCGCCTGCGGCCAGCAGCACGTTGCCGAGCTTATCGGACAATTGCGATTTACCGGTGATCACATCGAACGACTGCGGCAACTGAATCGTTTCGAGCCGGAGTTTCTGGACTGGCTCAGGGGATTTCGCTTCAGCGGCAGTATCCGCGCCGTCGAAGAGGGAACGCCCCTGTTTCCGCAGGAACCCATTCTGGAAATCACGGCGCCCATAGCCGAGGCGCAGCTTCTGGAAAGCCTGATCATGAACTACGTCCATCTTGAGTCGGTTCTGGCGTCCAAGGCCGTGCGCTTGACGTTTGCCGCTGATGGTGCCCCGGTGGTGGACTTCGGCATGCGAAGGATGCACGGTCTGGATTCTGCCCACCGTGGAGTGAGGGCGTACCGGTTGGCGGGACTGTCTGGTACCAGCAATGTCCTTGCCGGACTGGATTTTGGGCTGGACGTCAGCGGTACCATGGCGCACAGTTTTGTACAGGCTTACCCCGACGAAATGGAGGCGTTCAAGGTATACGCGCGCCTGTATCCGGGCACCACTCTTCTTGTGGACACCTACGACACCCAGCGTGCGGTAAGGCGAATCGTTGACTGGCTCAGGCAGGAGCCAGACGTGCAGATTGGCGGGATCCGGCTCGATTCGGGAGACCTGGAACAAGAGGCCAGGGATTGCCGGAAAATACTGGATGATGCCGGCTTCAGGGATATAAAGATCATGGCCAGCGGAGGCCTGGACGAATACCGGATTGCCGCCCTTCGGCAAGCAGGGGCTCCCATTGACGGCTTTGGTGTTGGTACCGCCATCGGCGCCGCCAACGACGCGCCCGCCATTGAGTTGGCATACAAATTAACGGAATACGCGGGTGAGCCCAAGATGAAGAGCTCCTCGGGGAAGACATCATGGCCGGGCGCAAAGCAGGTGTTCCGGCAGTTTGATGGCGACGGCCTGGCCAGGAAGGACATCATTGCGGGTATCAACGAAAAGATTGACGGTTCGCCCTTAATGGCAACTGTGGTGGAGAATGGGGCGCTACTGCCCGGTTATCCCGGCCCTCTGGATGAGCAGGTGGCCCGCGCCAGGGACTCCGTGGCGGCGCTTCCGCCCGCGTTCAGAGAGCTTGAGCCGGCAGAAGGCTTTGGGGTTGAATTCACTGAATACCTGAAGCAATTGCAGGCTGAAACCCTGAAGAAGGTAAGTACCTGAGACCGCCTGTATCCGGCATTGCTGCAGCTCAGGCGGCCCGGATTGTTCGGTGCCGGATGGATGACACCAACTGATTCATTAACTCCCGGGCCTCGCCCTCGTGGAGGCTGTGGCATTTGTCCTGCAACACCCGCCGGTCATGGTTCGATGAGGCACTGGTTACGTCCTTGAGCAGATCCAGGTACTGGCAGGCCGCGAGATGGGCCTTGATCTCGGCATCAATCAGTCGGGTAACCAGTTCATCGACAGATTCAGAGCAGAAGGGGCGGTTCCGGTTCAAGAGATTGCGAGCCTCCAGGGCCGCATTGCGGGCTTCCAGCCTGAGCTCGCCCGCGGCCTCACCCGCCTCAACCGCCCTCAGGAACATGCCCAGGCGCTCATGGAGATGCCATATCTGGGGCCAGATCTTGCTGTAGGCTTCCACTTCAGTGTGGTATCGGGCCTCCTCGGCGGGCGATCCTGAGCCGCCGTTGCCGGCCTCGCCGGGACGATTGAATTGTGCGACCCGTATGTCGTCAACTTCCCGCCAGAGGGTGTCGGAGCGCTCCCGCAGTGCTGTCAGCTGCTCCTGGTTTCGGCGTCGCGCCCCTGAACCCATGAACAAAGCAATGAGTGCCAGGCCCAGGGCTCCCGCAGCAAGCAGGAGTGGAAGGCCGCCTGTCGATAACATGCCCAATAATGGGTCTTTTTCCATAGTTTCTGACCCCCGCTCAAATCCTGTCTGGGTCTTTCAGTATAGAAGTTAATCCCGCGTCTGCTTTCGAAAGGGCAAGACGGATGCCGCGTCGTTGAAGTAACCGAGCACGTGGTCCGCCTCTTCATGGGTGAAGTTTGCAATGGCTTCACGGAAGCCGGGGTGCTGTATGCCATGCCACGAATGGGTAATCACCGGCTCAAAGCCACGTACGAGTTTGTGTTCACCCTGGGCGCCGGCGTCGATATGGCTCAGCCCCAGATCCATGGCCAGCTCGATACCCTGGTAATAGCAGGTCTCGAAGTGCAGGTGGTTGTATTCGTCCAGGCAACCCCAGTAACGCCCATAGAGAGTGCTCTCGCCCGCCAGGAACAGGGCTCCGGCAATCATCTCGCCTTCGCGCTCTGCCATGACCAGGTGCACATGTTCAGGTAACTGCTCCAGAAGCAGCTCAAAGAATCGCTTGTTGAGATAGGGCCGCTGTCCCCGTTTCAGATAGGTCGCCTGGTAAAATACGTAGAAGCCAGACAGCACATGGTCGGGAATGTCCCGGCCGTGGAAGCGGGTAAAGGAAATACCCTGTTCAGCAACCTGTCGACGCTCCTTGCGTATGGATTTGCGTTTTCGGGATGTCAGCTCGGCGAGAAAATCCTCGAAGTTCCGGTAACCGTGGTTATGCCAATGGAACTGACATCCGATGCGGTGCAACTCCCCGTCGTGGTGGAGCAATTTCTGGTCCTCGCTGTCCGGAAACAGCAGGTGCCAGGAGTGCGCGCCCAGGTTATCGGTCAGCGTATCCAGCAGTTCATGAATCTGTTCCGGTGTCAGGTGTTTTCGCAGGTCCCGATCCAGCAACAACCGGGGGCCGGCAGAGGGCGTAAACGGGATGGCAATCAACAACTTCGGGTAATACACAAGGCCATGTCGCTGGTAGGCATCGGCCCAGGCCCAGTCAAAAACATATTCACCCATGGAGTGGCTTTTCAGGTAAGCCGGTGCCAGGCCGACGATTCTGCCATCCGACCGGAACACCAGGTGTCTCGGAGACCACCCTGTGGTTGCGGATGTGCAACCCGACGCTTCCAAAGCCTGGAAAAACTCGTAGCGAAGAAAAGGGTTGCTGCAACCCGCCAGACGTTCCCAATCTTGTAAAGGAATGTCGTGGATGCTGGCACAGGTTTCCAGGGTAAGGGTCGCTGGTCCGGATTCTGGCATGGTGCGGGAAAACTCCTTTGTATATCCGATACCATACGTTAGAAGCCGGCTTCTGATCACCCTTGATCACCTTCGGCAACCTTCGATAACCCCGGATAAGCCCGTGTAAAGGTTCTGCAAAGTGGGGCAGGGCGGATCAGCGGCTTGCCTCGAGCGTGTTAGACTTCAGGCAGCCACGGTGGCCGGCACGACAGGTGGAGAGGCAAGATGCAGAACAGGGTGTTACTGGTCGAGGATGATGATGAGTTGCGGGAACTGCTTGCCCGTTACCTGAGCAATCAGGGCTTCACCGTGCGCGAGGCGGCAAACGGTCGGGACGGGCTGGCCCTGGCGCTTGGCCAGGACTGCGATATCGTCGTGCTCGACATCATGCTGCCGGACATCAGCGGCCTCGAGGTGTTGCGGGAGTTGAGGGCAGAGACTCACCTGCCGGTTGTGCTGCTGACGGCCCGGGGTGATGAAACGGATCGCATCGTGGGATTTGAAGTCGGTGCCGATGACTATATTCCCAAGCCCTGCAACCCACGGGAACTCGTAGCCCGCCTGCAGGCACTTTTGCGCCGGATTGCCTGGGACCAGAAAACCGAAGTCAATGCTGCCCGGACCTATGGTGATCTTAGGGTCGAGCCCGGCCATCGCCGGATTTACCAGAACGAGGTTGTCATGGAGCTGACTGCCACCGAATACGAGGTGCTTCAGGTTTTGCTGGCACATGCCGGCAGTGTCGTGCGCAAAACCGATCTGATGCAGTGGGCCCTTGGCCGCCGGCTTGAGGCATACGACCGCACCCTTGATATGCACATCAGTAACCTTCGCAAAAAATTGGGTAACGACGACCCACCCCGGATCGAAACCGTTCGAGGCCTGGGTTACAGCTATCGGGTGCCCGAATGAAGAAGCGACCCATGTTCCCCCTGTTCTGGCGAATCTTCCTGTCGATCTGGCTGGCCATGGCGGTTACCGTGGTGGCCAGCAACCTGGCGACCAGAATGCTTCTGGACCGGGAACGGGAGGCGATCGAGCGGCAGGCGGGTCTCAGGGATCTGGCCGAAGAGGCCATCGCAATCCGTGAGGCCGGCGATCGAGGCGGTGCCTGGCGATTTCTTCGGGACGAAGGCGAACGCCTTGAACTGTTTCTGGTGCTGCTCGAACAGGATGAGAACGATGGCAAGCTGCCCTCTTTCATTCGCGACCGCATGAAATCCGGCTGGTATCCGCAGAAACCGGCGGTACTGGATGTTGGTGGCGGTTACCGTTTGGTGGCCTGGCCCCGTGTGCAGGGCGCTGGCTGGCTCAACCCGAGGTTCTTCCGGGCTATAGAGTTGGGGCTGGCTTTGCTGATGATTTCCCTGGCGTGCTGGTGGATCGCCCGCCTGGTATCACGGCCGCTGCGGCACATGGAGAGCACGGCCCGGGCGATTGCGGGCGGGGATAATTCGCTCAGGGTCAGCGAAAAGATCGCACAACGCAGGGACGAGGTGGGGCAGCTGGCGACCGCCTTCAATGCCATGACGGAGCAGCTCTGCAGTTTGCTGGAGCGCCAGAAGCACCTTTTACGGGATATTTCCCATGATCTTAGAACGCCGCTCACCCGCCAGCGAATTGCCATTGAACTGGCAAACGAAGCCGGTGCAGATGAAGAGCTGATGGCCAGTATACTTCGCCAGAATGAGCGGCTTGAGACCATGACCGGACAGATTCTGACCCTTTATCGGGTGACCGAAGCCGGCGGCGACATTGAGCGCGAGCCCCTGCGGCCAGTGCATGTGGTTAACCGTGTCCTGCAGGAGGCAGCAGACTATGCCGAACACCAGGGGGTGGATTGCAAACTGGTGGTTTCACCGGAAAGCTCACGCGCATCTGTCCTGGGTGACGAGGGGCTGTTGCAGCGAGCAATCGACAATATTCTTCAGAATGCACTGGACCATACACCGCCTGGTAAGGCCGTTCATCTGGGCGTAACGGTTTCCGATGGCTGGCTCACGCTGACGGTGGACGATGAAGGACCCGGGGTTGCGGAGGACCTGATTGGCCAGCTTTTTGAGCCGTTTTTCCGAGCGGACAAGTCCCGAGGAGGCAAGGGTTGGGGGCTGGGGCTGGCGATTGCCAGAGATATCGCTGCCGCCCACGATGGGGTGATTGCGGCGGAAGCTGGTGAGCGGGGTGGCTTAAGGGTGACGGTTCGCCTGCCGGTGTTTTTCGGCGGCTGATTCGGGCTCGGGTTCGGCGGGTTTCAGTTTCTCCGCTCCGGAAAAGTCGATACCCTCCTGCAGTTCGTCTTCGTCAAACCGGATCCCGCAGGCCGCTTTCCGGATTTTTGCGGGTTTGGCAGTGCCCGGGTTGTTGTATTCGTCTTCGGAGGCCATAGGTCGTTGTCCATGAAAAAAGATTACCCTGTTCCCGCAGGATACCTTGAGCGTGAAACGGAAGTGAAGAAAAGCCGATTCATTGCTCGGGTGGCGCCGGTGAGCTCCCGGGAGGAAGTGAAAGGATGGCTCGAGCAAGCTCATCAGGATCATCCAGACGCTCGCCATATCTGCTGGGCCTACCAGATCGGCCGCCCCGGTTCCGCCGCCGAGGCGGCCATGAATGATGATGGTGAGCCGTCCGGAACGGCGGGAAAGCCAATACTGAATGTGATTCAGCACAAGGATATGGGCGATGTCCTGGTGATGGTTATCCGCTACTTTGGCGGTATCAAGCTGGGAGCCGGTGGACTGGTTAGAGCCTATGCCGGCGCGGCAGAGAGTGTTCTATCAGCCGTTCACCGGGTGGTGCAGAAACCCATGACAGAGGCGCTGGTTTCCCTCTCCTTTGCCGATGAGCAGCCCCTGCGTCATTGGTGCGATGTTAACGGCGCATCGGTGGAGTCTGTCGATTATGGGGCATCCGTTCGTGCCCGGGTACTGGTTCCGGAGGACCTCCAGGCTGAGTTCGGGGCTTTTTGCGATGCCCAGAAACTGGATTACCGTTTTGAAAGGTGATGGATCCCGGGGGCATCGTCACGCGTTGGCTATGCGTATACTGTCTGTATAGGAATATTCTCAATCGAGGGCCGAAATCATGATGCGTTTTCTGATGTTAGCGGTTGTTGCATTGGCCATGACCGGTTGCGCCAGCAATGTAGTGACCGATTACAACTCGTCTGTGGTTTTTGGAAATTATTCATCCTGGGCGTTTGCCAGTGGAAACGGCTCGTCATCCTTTACCTCACTTGACGGAACTCGTGTGCGCAGTGCCGTTGAGAGAGAGCTGAATCGCAAGGCTCTGCGCCAGGTCTCTGAGGCAGAGGCGGATTTGCTGGTCAGCTGGCAGATTGTGCCGGAAGAGAGGCTTGAGCAAACCGGCGTGGGGCTCGGGTTTGGTTTTGGCAGCGGTAACTTCGGCTGGGCCCTGTCCGCGCCGCCACCGGTGCGTGAGATTGAAGAAGGCAAGCTGGTGGTAGAACTGGCGGACAGCAAGTCCAAGGAAGTTGTCTGGCGTGCGGCCAGCCGCCGCTATCTGAATGAAAACCAGTCACCCGAGACCCGCAGGGAATTGATCGACGAGGTCGTGGCTGAAATGTTTACCAAGTACCCTCCCGGTCTTGATTGATGAAAGGCCGGGCAAGACCGGAATAGCACGGAGACGGAATGAAGAAGCGATCTGAGGGCGGTCTGGTTTTTTCAACCGAGCAGGGGCGCATGTGCCCGGATTGTCGCAACCCGGTGAATGAATGCACCTGCACTGCACCATCACGGCCCGCCGGGGACGGTATCGTCAGGGTTAGCCGGGAAACCAAGGGCCGTAAAGGCAAGGGTGTCACCCTGATTACCGGCATCCCGCTGGACGAAAAAGAACTCAAAGCCTATGCCAAGGTGTTGAAAGCGAAATGCGGCACCGGAGGCACGGTAAAAGACGGCGTGGTCGAAATCCAGGGCGACCAGAGAGACCTTCTGGTTCCATTGCTTGAACAGAAGGGGTGGACCGTCAAGCGCGCTGGTGGCTGATGGTATAACACGCAATTCCCCCTTGCTCTCGTTACAATAGAGCCCTCGAACAACGAATCCCGAGTTTTACATCTACCGGAATCTGGCCGGAAATCCCCGGGTTATATGCCTGGGGATGGCAGGATCCGTTCGACCGGAGGCAAGCATGCATATACTGGTTTTGGGCGCAGGCATTGTGGGCATTACCACGGCCTGGTATCTGCAGAAGCAGGGACACCAGGTAACCGTGGTTGATCGCCAGAACCGGGCCGGCCTGGAAACCAGTTATGCCAACGGTGGCCAGATCTCGGTATCCCATGCCGAGCCCTGGGCCAACCCCTCAGCCCCTCTGAAAGTGTTGAAATGGCTCACCAAGCCGGACGCGCCCTTACTGTTCCGGCCAACGCTGGATCCTGCCCAGTGGCGTTGGGCGCTTTCTTTCCTGGGCCAATGCACGTCGGCCAGAGCCGCTCACAATATCCGCCAGATAGTGAATCTTGGCACCTATAGCCGAAGCCAGTTACAGGCTCTGCGCAAGGAAGCCGGCATAGAGTACGACCACCTCGAGAAGGGTATCCTGCATTTCTACACCAATCCCGCTGAGTTTGATGGCGCCATGGAGCCTACCCGGATCATGCAGGATCTGGGTTGTGATCGGCAGGTTATTGATGCTGACCGGGCGGTTGAACTGGAGCCAGCACTCAAACCGATCCGCAATCGGATCGCCGGTGCCACCTACACCTCCGAGGATGAATCCGGCGATGCCCGGATGTTCACTCAGAATCTCGCTAAGCGCTGTTCTGAAGCGGGCGTGGCGTTCCGGTATGGCACTGAGATCCTGGGGGTCGAGCACGCCGGGGAGCGAGTGTTGGGAGTTCAGACGCTCTGCGATGGGCGTCATGAAACGCTTCGCGCAGATACCTATGTGCTGAGTATGGGCAGTTTCAGTTCCGCACTGGCCCGGCAGCTTGGAATCTTCCTGAACATCTACCCTGCCAAGGGCTATTCGATTACCGTGCCGGTAAAAAATGAAGAGGCAGCCTTCAAGGTCAGCCTCACGGATGACGAGCACAAGCTGGTCTATTCACGTCTTGGTAACCGGATGCGTGTGGCGGGTATGGCGGAACTCAGTGGCTATAGCCGAAAACTGAATTACACCCGTTGTCGCGCCATCGTCCGCCGCACAGCGGAAGTGATGCCTGAAGCAGGCTACTGGGACCAGGCCGAGTTCTGGAGCGGGTTGCGGCCTGCTACCCCCTCTAATGTGCCATACATCGGGAAGAGCCACTTTGCCAATCTGTACCTGAATACCGGGCACGGTACCCTGGGTTGGACCCATTCCTGCGGTTCGGCGGCGGCACTGGCAGATATCATTGACGGCCGCACGCCGGAGGTGGATTTCACCTTTTCCGGGTTGTAAAAGTGAAAAGGGGCCAGATGAAGGCGTTCACCTGACCCCGGATTCCCGCTCCGAAACGGGTTACTGCAACTGATCCCGGATCAGCTTCTTGTTGATCTTGCCAACGCTGGTCTTCGGGATATCCTCCACGAAATCAATATGCTCAGGGATCGCCCACTTATTGATCTCGCCGCTTTCCACGAATTGCTTCAGGTGGTTCTGGATATCCCCGGCGCTGGCTTGTTCACCCGGCTTCAGGGTAACCAGAGCGTGTGGCCGTTCGCCCCATTTTTCATCGGGCACACCCACCACGGCAGCGCCGGCCACGGCCGGATGCTGGCTGATCAGGTTCTCCAGATCCAGTGACGACAACCATTCACCGCCGGTCTTGATCACGTCCTTGATGCGATCCTTGATGGTGATGGTGTTGTCCGGCTCCATGGAAGCAACGTCGCCGGTGTGAAGCCAGCCACCTTCCCAGAGCTGTTCGCCTTTCTCGGGTTCCTTGAAGTAACCCTGGGTCAGCCAAGGGGCGCGGGCCACGATTTCGCCCTTGGCCTCGCCATCATGGGGTACCGGGTTGCCCTCGGGGTCGACGATTTCCAGCTCAACCATGGGCGTTGCAATGCCCGTCTTCACCCGGATTGCCGTTTGCTGCTCAAGGGGCAGTTCCAGGTCTTCGGGCTTGAGGTGCGACGCGCAGAGCAGCGGGCAGGTCTCAGACATGCCGTACGCGGTGTACATCTTGATGCCGAGCTTGGCCCCCGCATCGCACAGACCTTTGGTCAGTGCGCTGCCGCCAATCAACACGTGCCAGTTGCTAAGGTCCGCGGTCTTGATGGACTCCGTCGCCATCATCATCTGCATAATGGTGGGCACGCAGTGGGAGAAGGTCACTTTATGCTCTTTGAGAAGATCGACCAGCAGCTCCGGCTCATAGCGGCCCGGGTAAACCTGCTTGATGCCCATCATGGTAGCGGCATAGGGCACGCCCCAGGCATGCACGTGGAACATGGGCGTCACCGGCATGTACACCGACGAGGAGCGCATCAGAGGCATCTCATCGAACGACGCTACCGTGCCTGTCATGGCCAGCGTGTGCAGTACCAGTTGGCGGTGGCTGAAGTAAACGCCCTTCGGATTACCGGTGGTACCGGTGGTATAGAAGGTGGTTGCCACGCTGTTTTCGTCGAAATCGGGGAAGTCGAACTTATCATCTGCCCTGGACAGCAGGCTCTCATACTCGCCCGCGGTTTCAACAGGTGCCTGCTTCGCGCCATCGCTGTCGGTGAGCTGAATCCAGGTCTTGACCGTTTTGATCTCGCCCTTGACGGCTTCAATGATCGGGAGGAAGTCGTCGTGCACCAGAACCACATCGTCTTCGGCGTGGTTCATGGTGTAAACAATCTGGTCCGGAGACAACCGGATATTGACCGTGTGCAGAATGGCACCAATCATCGGAATGGCAAAGAAACACTCCAGATAGCGTGGGGTATCCCAGTCCATCACCGCAACGGTATCGCCCGGTTTAACACCGGCATCGGTCAACGCGTTTGCCAGGCGATGGATGCGCTCAACCAGATCGGTGTAGGTGTACTTGCTGCGGTTGGAGTAGACAATTTCCTGGTCCGGATTGTACCTGGGGCCCGAGAGCAGGAGTTGTTTGATCAGCAGCGGGTACTCATAGGCGTTTTCAGCCGGGGGGAGAATGCGTGTCTGTGCCATTACGTGTTTCCTCTTTCCCAGTTGTTGGTGTTATCACGAGAAACAGGAATAAATCTGACACAGATTGGCTGAAACAGGAACCGGTAAGAGTGAAAAAATGCAGAGCGAACGGTGGCTTAGATACAAATTCCGTTTCGCTCTGCGGACGCGCCTTTTAGGGCTTCAGTATTACTCGTAGGTGCAGAGGTAAGCGGTATCGATGTCGGTCTTTGCCTTGAAGCTGGCCTGCCCGGCCACATCAAAGCTCTCGCCCGCACCATAGGTCATCCACTCTTCCATACCGGGGAGCAGCACCGTGAGGGCGCCGCTGATGACGGTCATGGTTTCTTTCTTGCTGGTGCCGAACTCGTACTCGCCCGGGCTGATCACACCAACGGTCGCTGGCAGGGTCGAGGTCTGGAAGGAAATGGACTTGGCCTGGCCGTCGAAATATTCATTTACTTGCAGCAT
>CAZFQI010000081.1:0-3571 GCA_964520755.1 uncultured Marinobacter sp.
TGATGTAGTCGCAGGTTCGGTCAAATTCCTTGCAGGCATCTTTCCGGGTCTTGCCAATTTCCCACATCAAAAGCTCTACCACGGTCTCTCGATGGTTACGCATCTCCGCGAGGAACTGCTCGACGTGTTCGATTCTATTGGCTACTGACATGCTGGGCCAGTCTCCGCTGCCCTGACCGTAGGCCTGCACCGCCGCATCCAGAGCTTCCAGGGCGGCAGCCTCGTCCATCAGCGGCGTCCGACCGATCACCAGAGACTGAGGTTCGCTTTCACCCTCCACGATCGTGCAGATCGGGCTGCGAACTTCCGCGTAAGGACCATCCCAATGACCCAGCTCGCCACCTACCAGGGTATGGGCCAATTCCACACCGCCGCGGAGAAACTGTTTGGGTACATCGGTTTCTTTCGGGAAAAACATCGTTTGCATCCAGCGTCTTGGCTGCATTTCCATCTCCATCAATTGGTTTCGCATTCGCCGGCCAGAACGCCGGAAGCCTCAGCCAGGGCACCGGCAATCGTTCCGAATTCGTCAGCGTGCAGTGAGGCACCGCCAATCAATCCGCCATCAACGTCGGCAAGACTGAACAACTCGAAGGCATTGGCAGCCTTGACGCTGCCCCCGTATATCACCCGAACTTCCTGGCTGATATCGCCCGATGCCTCAGGTGCACTCTTCGCGATGAATTGCCGAATTTGCTGGTGCACCGCGGATACCTGCTCCGGCGTTGCGGTTTTGCCCGTTCCGATGGCCCATACCGGTTCATAGGCGATTACTCCGTTCGCCATGGCCGCGAGGCCGACCTCGTCAATCACCGCCTGAAGCTGTTGTTCAATGATCAGAGCTGTGCGGTCAGACTCCCGGTCTTCCAGGGTTTCTCCCACGCAAAGCACCGGCGTCAGCCCGGCACCAAGCACCGACCGGTAGCGCGCTGCGACATCCTGATTGCCCTCACCGAACAGCAACCGGCGTTCGGAGTGACCCACCAGTACATAGCGACAGCCCATCTCCTGGAGCATGGTGGCGCTGACCTCGCCGGTATAGGCGCCGGAGACAAATCCGGACGCATTCTGGGCACCCAGCGTAATGCCGGTGTACCCCAGCAGATCTCGCACCTGGAACAGGTAAGGATGCGGCGGACATACCGCCAGATCTATGGCCTTTCGGAACATCCTCAGACGGGGCAGCACGCGGACCATCAGGGCCTGGTTTGCCTGAAGGCTGCCGTTCATCTTCCAGTTTCCAATCAGAATCGGTTTTCTCATGATGTTTCTCCCGCAAAGAAAGTCAGGTGTCGAGGGCGCAGCGAATGGCGCCAACACCGGGATAGAACGCGTGAGCACCAAGATCCTGCTCTATGCGGAGCAGGCGGTTGTACTTGGCGACCCGGTCTGATCGGCAGAGAGAGCCGGTTTTGATCTGACCCGATCGGGTGGCCACTGCCAGATCCGATATGAACGTGTCTTCGGTTTCACCGCTGCGATGGGAAATCACCGTGGTGTAACCGGCATCCTGTGCCATACCGATAGCGTCCAGGGTCTCGGTCAAGGTCCCGATCTGGTTGAACTTGATCAGTACCGAGTTGGCGATGCCCTTGCGAATGCCCTCGGTGATGATTGCGGTATTGGTTACAAAAAGGTCGTCGCCCACCAGCTGAACCCGTTCCCCGAGTTTCTCCGTCAGCAATTTCCAGCCGTCCCAGTCACTCTCATCCATGCCGTCTTCAATCGAGGCGATGGGGTACTTCATGGCGAGGTCAAGCAGGTAATCCGAGAACTCTTCAGAGGTAAACTGTTTGCCAGCCCCCTTCAGGTTGTAGAGGCCATCTTCATAGAATTCGGAGGCGGCACAATCAAGAGCGAGGACCACATCAGACCCCGGCCGATAACCCGCCTTTTCAACGGCCGCAAGAATGAGGTCCAGGGCCTCCTCGCTGGAACGCAGATTCGGGGCGAAGCCACCTTCATCGCCGACCGACGTGGACAGGCCGTTTTTCCGGAGAAGCGACTTCAGGGCATGAAAGGTTTCCACACCCATCCGCAGCGCCTCGCTGTAGCTCGGCGCGCCAACGGGCTGGATCATGAACTCCTGGATATCAACGTTGTTGTCGGCATGAGCGCCGCCATTGATGATGTTCATCATTGGCACCGGCAGGATGCTCGGGCCAGTGCAGCCGTATAGCTCCGCTAAATACCGGTACAGTGGCTGTTGCCGGTAATTGGCGCCAGCGTTGGCCGTGGCCAGGGAAACGGCCAGAATCGCATTGGCACCAAACTCGGCCTTGTTGGGCGTGCCGTCCATCTCGCACATGAGGCGGTCAATCACCAGCTGGTCGAACACCACACGCCCCTCCAGGGCCGGTGCTATGCGTTCGTTAACACACCGTACTGCCTCCAGCACGCCCTTGCCGTTATAGCGGTTGTCATCACCATCACGCTTTTCCAGCGCCTCCCGGGTTCCTGTGGAAGCACCGGATGGCACCCGGCCCTGCCCGACCACGCCGTTACGGAGCTCGACGTCCACTTCCACTGTAGGAAATCCCCGGGAATCCAGAATTTCCCGGGCCGTGACTTTTTTTATGTGTTCCATAGCGTCGTTCCTGTTCAATCACTGTTGTTTGCGAATTCTATTTTTGGATAACGAACATTAAAAACATCTTAATATTCGTAAACGAACATCGGCAAGGGAAAAAAGCCCAACCATCAGACAAATTTGTTATATGAAAACGAAAGTTAGTAGGTCAGGGGCTGGGTCAATAAACGATAGAGAAAGCCATCGCCGACTTTAAATTTACCGAGCTAATGCCCTGAAAAAGAATTCCATACATTAAAAAAGGCCGGCAGGGTTGGCCCCGGGAGGGGCTACCTTGAAATGCTTTAAAGGGGGGAACTATAAGCAACCGGCCAAAACCCACCGTGACAACGGTGCTCTGCCTGCCGCAACTAGAGGGTCCTGATGCGGCAGGCATTGCTCTTCAGGAAATCAGCTCGCTTTAGCGTGCCTCTTCCCAGGTTTTCAGCAGTTCATCATAGGCAACGGTTTTGCCCTGCGGCTTCTCGTTTTCCAGCTTCGGCTTCGGTGCGCCGGGCTGGTCAAGCCAGTATTGCGGATCGCGCGGCTCGTTCAGCTTGGGACCACAGGTCGGCTGAACACTGGCACGCTCAAGGCGTTCCATGACCCGATCCTGGGCCTGGGCAAGTCCGTCGAGGGCTTCCTGCGGAGTGGCTTCACCACTGGCCGCTTGGGCAATGTACTGCCACCAAAGCTGGGCGAGCTTCGGATAGTCTGGCACGTTGGTACCGGTCGGGGACCACTGAACTCGCGCGGGGCTACGATAGAACTCAACCAGGCCACCAAGCTTCGGAGCCATTTCAGTCATTGCCTCAGACTCGATATCGGACTCGCGGATCGGAGTCAGACCAGCGATGGTTTTCTCCAGGGACACTGTTTTGGATACCGTGAACTGAGCGTACAGCCAGGCTGCCAGACGACGCTTCTCGGGCGTTGAAGACATGAACGTCCAGGAGCCCACGTCCTGATAACCCAGCTTCATGCCTTCTTCCCAGTAGGGCC
>CAZFQI010000081.1:3671-13284 GCA_964520755.1 uncultured Marinobacter sp.
GTCCAGGAGCCCACGTCCTGATAACCCAGCTTCATGCCTTCTTCCCAGTAGGGCCCACGTGGAGACGGTGCCATGCGCCACTTCGGCGTGCCATCTTCGTTGACCACCGGCAGCCCGTCCTTGATCATGCTCGCGGTAAAGGCGGTATACCAGAAGATCTGCTGGGCAACATTTCCCTGGGCAGGAACCGGACCGGCCTCGGAGAAGGTCATGCCCTGGGCTTCGGGAGGCGCGTACTCACGCAGCCAATCCACGTATTTCTCGGTGGCATACACGGCAGCCGGCCCGTTGGTTGCGCCGCCTCGGCTGACGCTGGAGCCAACCGGGTGACACTCTTCAACCCGAATCCCCCACTCGTCTACCGGCAGGCCGTTAGGCAGGCCCTTGTCGCCAGCACCCGCCATGGAGAACCAGGCATCGGTAAAACGCCAGCCCAGAGAAGGGTCTTTCTTGCCGTAGTCCATGTGACCGTAAACGCGCTCACCGTCAATTTCCTTCACGTGTACTGAGAAGAATTCGGCGATATCCTCATAGGCCGACCAGTTGACGGGCACACCCAGGTCGTAGCCGTAGATCTCCTTGAACTGCGTTTGCAGATCTTCACGTTCGAACCAGTCGGCCCGGAACCAGTAGAGATTGGCAAACTGCTGCGAGGGCAACTGATAGAGCTTGCCATCAGGCCCGGTGGTGAAATCGAGCCCGATAAAGTCGTCCAGATCCAGGGTAGGCAGGGTCAGATCCTTACCAGCGCCGTTCATGATGTCCTCAACGGCCACCACCTTTCCGTAACGGAAATGGGTACCGATCAGATCCGAGTCGTTCACGTAGCCATCGTAGATGTTCCGCCCCGACTGCATCTGGGTCTGGAGCTTCTCGATGACATCGCCTTCCTGAATCAGCGTGTGAGTCAGGTTGATCCCGGTGATTTCGGAAAACGCCTTGGCCAGAACATTGGACTCATACTCATGAGTCGCTATGGTTTCAGAAACCACGTTGATGTCCATGCCACGGAATTGCTCAGCGGCTTTGATGAACCACTCCATTTCCTTGAGCTGCTCTTCCTTGCTCAGAGTAGAGTTCTTGAACGCTTCATTAACCCACTTCTCAGCCGCGTCACTGTATTGATCGGCGCTGACATGCAGGCTCAAACCCATGCAGGCGACACCAACGGCGGCGCTGAGCAGCAGGGTTCTCGGATATTTATTGTTGTTGAACATATCCAACCTCGTTCGTCTTTTTATGAATGGAACGAAACAGCCGGGTTTCGTTTCCGCATTTATAGCGCTCTGGTCGCTATTCTTTCCACCGGAATCGCCCGTGATCGATTCCGATCATTGAAATAAAAATAGTTCGTTTTCGAAATCTTTACAAGTGCTTTGAAAGAATTTATAGGGGTTGGATGTTCGCAAAAACAACATAACGAACATCCGATTCCAGACTCATCCCCAACGCAATAACACCAGTAGCCAGACCACCGAAACCGCCAGCGCCACCCAGAGGGTGATATCGCTGACCGCCAGGAACGCCAGATGTATATACGCAGCCGATAGCAATCCGATAAACAACCGGTCACCGCGGGTGGTGGCTATCGGCAGAAAACCCTTCCTTTCGGAGCACGGGGAGACAATTTCGAAAACCGTCATTACCGCCAGAATTCCCGCAATCACTGCAAAGAAGATGGCGACGGTCGGTGTCCAGTTCATCCAGGCAATCATAAAACGTCTCCTTACACGCGTCCGAGGGCGAAGCCTTTGGCAACGTGGTTACGAACGAACCAGATCACCAGCAGGCCGGGAATGATGGTGAGTGAACCGGCAGCAGCCAGAACACCCCAGTCGATACCGCTCGCCCCTATCGTTCGGGTCATGATTGCACCGATCGGCTGGGCATCCACGGACGTCAGCGTCCGGGCCAGCAGCAGCTCTACCCAGGAAAACATGAAGGCAAAGAACGCCGTTACCCCGATTCCGGACCGAATCATCGGCAGAAACACCTTCACGAAGAACTTCGGAAAGCTGTAGCCATCAATATAGGCCATCTCGTCGTACTCTCGGGGTACGCCGGACATGAACCCTTCAAGAATCCAGACGGCCAGGGGCACATTGAAAAGGCAGTGCGCCAGTGCCACCGCAATGTGGGTGTCAAACAGGCCTATTGATGAATACAACTGGAAGAACGGCAAGAGGAACACCGCCGGCGGCGCCATGCGGTTACTCAGCAGCCAGAAGAACAGGTGCTTGTCACCAACGAACTTGTAGCGGCTGAAGGCGTAGGCGGCCGGCAAGGCCACCAGAAGTGTAATGACTACGTTGATGGAAACGTAAATCATCGAGTTTATATACCCGCTGTACCAGCTCGGATCAGAAAAGATCACGGCATAGTTATCCAGGGTGAAATTCTGGGGCCAAAGGGTAAGCCCCCCGAGAATTTCCTGGTTGGTCTTGAACGACATGTTCAACAACCAGTAGATCGGAGTCAGGAGCAGCAGAATAAACAGCGTAATCCCGACGTTTTTCGAACGTGTCTGTCTCATCACACTCTCCTTATTTTTCTTTGTCGGCGTGCGTAATGGCGGTAAAGAAGAGCCATGAAATCAGCAATACAATGAGGAAGTAGATTAGAGAGAACGCAGCCGCGCGCCCCAGATCAAACTGCCCGATTGCCATGGTTGTCAGGGTCTGGCTCAGGAAGGTGGTGGAGCTGCCAGGGCCGCCACCGGTAAGCACGAACGGCTCAATGTAGATCATGAAGCTGTCCATGAACCGCAGCAGCACCGCGATGATCAGAACACTCTTGAGCCTCGGCAGCTGGATATACCGGAACACCGCCCACTTCGAGGCACGGTCAATTTCCGCCGCCTGGTAGAAAGCTTCCGGAATTGCCCGCAACCCTGAATAGCAGAGCAAGGCCACCAGCGGCGTCCAGTGCCAGACGTCCATCAACAGAACGGTCAGCCAGGCATCGAGGGTGTCGCCGGTGTAGTTGTAATCAATCCCCAACTGATTGATGCCCCAACCGAAGAGGCCGATATCGCCCCGGGCGAAGATCTGCCAGATGGTGCCAACCACGTTCCAGGGAATCAGCAGGGGAATGGCCAGAAGAATCAGACAGAGCGAGCCTTTGATGCCGGATTTGGGCATCATCAGGGCAACCCCGATCCCGAGAGGTATCTGGATCAAGAGGACCGCGCCAGAGAATAGGAACTGGCGAATCAGGGAGTCCTGCAGGCGCTCGTTGCTCAACACCTCCTTGAACCACTCCGTGCCTACATAGAACGCCTGGCCCGGGCCGAAAATATCCTGGACCGAGTAATTCACCACGGTCATCAGCGGAATCAGCGCCGAGAAGGCAACGAGCAGAAATACTGGCAGCACCAGCCACCAGGCTTTGTTGTCTTGTACCTTTTGCATCACTGTTGCTCCTGTACCAGGAATTCATCCACATACAGCTTCAACCATTGCTTCGGGAACGAAAGATGAACCCGACTGCCGATTGATGCGGCGAACTCCTCGCTCTGCCGGACTTTCATTTTCTCGTGGTCAAGCTGAACGGTAACGACCTTGTAGGTACCAAGATCCTCCACATCCAGGACCTCGGCCTCGAAGGTGTCGTCCGAAGCAACGGGTGACACCTGCACGAACTCCGGCCGGATACCGATCTTGATGTTGGTGGATTTGGTCCGCTGCAGAACGTCGACCTGCCAGGGCTCAAGCGCCACAACCGTGCTTCCGAAGCATACGCCGCGGGGACACCGCTGCACCTCGATGAGGTTCATACCCGGGCTGCCGATGAAAAACCCCACGAAAGTGTGGTTGGGCTGCTCGAACAGCTCGGTTGGCGTACCGAACTGGACAATCTGCCCGCCGTACATCACAGCAATCTTGTCGGCAAAGGTGGAGGCTTCAAGCTGGTCGTGGGTGACATACACCATGGTGATGTCGAACTGTTCATGAATCTGCTTGAGCTTGCGGCGCAACTTCCACTTGAGTTGCGGATCGATCACCGTGAGTGGCTCGTCGAACAGAATCGCCGAAACGTCCTCCCGCACGAGGCCACGCCCCATGGAGACCTTCTGCTTCTCATCCGCGGTCAGATTCTTCGCCTTCTTGTAGAGCTTGTCCTCGATTTCCAGGACTTCTGCGATCTCATGAACGCGGGCTTTGATCTTGGAGGCTGGAACCTTGTTGTTCTTGAGGGGAAACGCCAGATTGTCGTAGACGGTCATGGAGTCGTAAATGACCGGAAACTGGAAAACCTGGGCAATGTTCCTGTCTCGTGGGGACAGCTCATTAACACGCTTGCCGTCGAACAGGACATCGCCCTCGGAGGGCTGAACCAGGCCAGAAATAATGTTCAGCATGGTACTTTTCCCGCAACCGGACGGCCCCAGCAGTGCGTACGCCCCACCCTTGTGCCAGACGTGGTCGAGCTGACGGATGGCGTAATCATCCGGCCCTTCCGGCCTGTCACTGTAACTGTGGGCAAGTGACTTCAATTGAATTTCAGCCATCAGACAGACCCTCCTGAAACCTGGGACGGTGTGTGCACCAGTTGCTCGTTGTTATCGAAGACGAACAGTTTGTTGATCGGCAGGTACACCTTGATTGGTGCGCCCGTGTGGTACTGATGCACGCCCATCAACTGCAACACCATTTCGAAATGGCTGTTCTCGACATGCATGAAGGTTTCGGAACCACTGATCTCGCTGAGCTCCACTTCCATGGACATCTCCAGATCATCATCGCTGGTGGGGACAAGACCAATATGGCTGGGCCGAATCCCGAACCAGTAATCGCCGGGTTTCAGCTTGGCCAGCTCCTGGGTCAGAGCGTGATGGGAATATTCATCGAAGGTCACCTCGGTTTCGGAAACCCGACCTCGGATCATGTTCATCGGGGGCTCACTGAACAACTGTGCAGCAAGCGTATTCACCGGTGCCCGATAGACATCCATCACCGGCCCGGTCTGAACCACCTGTCCCTCATGCAGCAATGTGGTTGTGCCACCGAGAGCAAGGGCTTCATTCGCCTCCGTGGTGGCGTACACCGCAATACACTGGCGCTCGCGGAAAAGGTCCCGGAGTTCCGCCCGAAGCTCTTCACGCAGCTTGTAATCAAGGTTGACCAGAGGCTCATCGAAAAGCACCAGGGTGGCATCCTTCACCAGCGCCCGGGCCATGGCAGTTCGCTGCTGTTGACCACCCGACAGTTCCAGGGGGTAGCGCTTCAGCAGAGGGTCAATCCGGAGCATCGACGCGGTTTCTTTCACCCGGCGATCAATCTCGGACTCGGTCATCTTTGCAAGCCGCAGGGGCGAAGCAATGTTTTCGTAGACCGTCAGATTGGGGTAATTGATGAACTGCTGATAGATCATCGATATGTTGCGGCTCTGCACGCTCTGCCCTGTGACGTCCTCACCGTTGTAGATCAGACGGCCGGTATCGGGCTTGTCCAGCCCGGCCATCAGTCGCATCAGCGAGGTCTTTCCGGCCAGTGTCCGGCCAAGCAGAACGTTAAAGGAACCTGCCTCAAAGGTGAGGTTGGCATCCCGTATGTAGTCGACACCGTCGACCTCACGGGAGAGATTCTCCAGTGTTAAGGACATAGGCTTTCCTTCTTGTTCTTGTGGAAACGCACTCGTGGCCGGGTTACACCGCCCACGAAAATTCGATTTCGAATCTCCCTACGCAAAGGCTATACCAGTTTACACGTCTTCATAAGTGCTTTTACTTACACCGTTGTTTTTGCAACCTTTTTATTTATCCTTGAATTTCTTATCCGAAAATACCAATGTTCGTTTAGCAATACTTTGTTCAAATTGAACATTGACGTGAACAGCATTTGCACAGATGATTGAGCAATACCTGTGACACATTTGCCTGGGTTAGCTGCTCGAAAGTCGACCAGAACAACAAACGAACGCCTGAGTGACGCCAGATGAGAAAAAACGAATATTCGGATTACCGAAGCGTTATTGCCGATTCGTGGAATCGTTGCATTGCCTGGGGCCTCGATCACGATCACGAGCCGGCACCGCTGATGCCGGAATCGGCCCGGCTCGAGGAAATAAACCGCCAGTACAGCGAGCTACTCTCGGTAACCGAGGCCGAAGTACTGCCCTACTACCGGAACGTACTTTCCAACAGCCGCTGCCTCATTCTGCTCGCCGATCAGCACGCAACGGTGCTGAACAGCTGGGGCGATGAACGCATAACCGAGACCCGCCTGAAACCCTGGTTCCAGGCCGGCGCAAACTGGCAGGAGCAGAATTGCGGCACTAACGCCATTGGCACTTCTATTGCTGTCGGTGCACCCGTACAGATTCAGCGAAACGAACATTTTCTGAAAACAAACCGAAGCATCATTGGCTCCGCAGCCCCTATTTTCGACGCCCACAGGCAGATTGCCGGTGTTCTCAGTGTGTTCAGCGACGCCTACCTGCCACAGGCGCACACTCTGGGCATGGTTCGACTGCTTTCCCAGTCGGTGGAAAACCGACTCATCAACCGTCAGTTTGGCCCGGATCATTTCCAGATCACCCTGAATACCACGGCGGACAACTTCGACAGTCCCTGGTCGGGCATCCTGGTGTGCGATGATTCCGGCCGGGTCATCGCGAGCAACCAGCGGGCGGATCAGTTGCTGGGAATAAATACCGTTGAGGCCCGTCTGGATGAGCTATTTACCGGCCACCGAAACCGCATTCTGGGGCACCCCGAAACTGAAACCCTGCAGCTGACCACCCGCAGTAAGGTAAGACTGAGCGCCCGGATCAAGCGCCCGACAAGGCTTGGCGATAACGCAGCACAGACAGAGCCTTCGCCGCTGCCAGACGGGGTCAGGCAAGCCGATGCGTTTCTGGGCATCGACAACCTCGAGTATGGCGACTCAGCCGTCAAGCGGTGTGCCACACAGAGTCTCAAGGTACTGCAGCGGGGTGTACCGGTGCTTATCACCGGTGAGACAGGGGTCGGCAAGGAAGTTCTGGTCAAGGCTCTTCATCGGGCATCCCACCGCAAGGATCAGCCGCTGGTCGCGGTTAACTGCGCGGCCATTCCACCGGAACTGGTTGAATCGGAACTGTTCGGTTATGAAGCGGGCGCATTTACCGGCGCCAGGGCGCAAGGCTCATTGGGGTTCATTCGAAAGGCCCACAAGGGCATTCTGTTTCTTGATGAGATTGGCGAAATGCCCCTGTCGGCGCAGTCCCGGCTGCTTCGAGTGCTGCAGGAACGGGTCGTTACCCCGGTGGGCTCCACTGACAGCGTTCCTGTCGATATTCTGCTGGTTACCGCGACCAACCGGCCTCTGACCTCAAGTATCGACAACGGCCGTTTCCGGGCGGACCTCTACTACCGCATCAACGGCCTTTGCGTGGAACTCCCTGCGCTTCGGAACCGGGCCGACAGGTTGCCCCTGATCCAGACCCTCTATTCGCAGCACCGGGATCCCGTACAGTCAGAGTATCTGTCTCCCAAAGTTCTTTCCGCCCTGGAGAACCACCCATGGCCAGGCAACATCCGGCAACTGGTGAATGTGTTGCGGGTGGCGATCGCGATTGCAGACGGGGACGACGTGCAGGTCTGGCACTTGCCGGAAGACTTTCTCGCGGAATTCGAGGCCAGTGCCGGTGAGGAGTCCGAAACAGCTATCCTGGAGCCAGGTGTCGCCGGCGTTGAGGTGGAACCAGAAGATACACTTGCCAGAACGCTCAAGGTCTATCGAAAGTGCACAGGCAACGTATCTCAGGCAGCAAGAGAACTCGCCATTAGCCGCAACACACTGTACAAGCGCCTGCGGGAATTGGGAGTTCGCTGATATTAGCTGCCGGGAAAGTCAGGGCTTCAAAGCTTTTGCACCGCCTGGATCCAGCCATCGTAAAGCTTGTCCCGATCCTCTTTGGTCATGACCGGCTCGAAATTCCGGTCGCATCGCCATAAGTCCGCGAGCTCCTCGAGAGATTTGTAAATACCAGCTTCAAGCCCCGCCAGGTAAGCGGCGCCCAGGGCCGTGGTTTCCACAAGCGACGGGCGATCCACTCGGGCACCGAGTATGTCCGCCAGGAACTGGAGGACCCAGTTATTTGCCACCATGCCACCATCAACCCGAAGGTTGACCGGGCGAATGCCGTCTTTTTCCATGGCCTTCTGCAGATCCTTGGTCTGATAGCAAACGGATTGCAGGCCCGCCGTAACAATTTCCTTGATGCCGGTATCCCGGGTCAGACCGAATATGGCACCTCGGGCATTGGGGTCCCAGTATGGCGCCCCCAACCCGGTAAATGCAGGCACAAGGTACACGCCGTGATCGACCGGCGTGCCCTCCGCGAGCGGCTCAGTTTCGCAGGCATCCCGGATAAGCCGAAGGCCGTCCCGCAACCATTGAATGGTGGCCCCGGCGATAAAGATGCTGCCCTCAAGGGCATAGGTAGGCTTGCCATTCACCCGATAGGCCACCGTTGTAAGTAACCGGTGTTCCGATTGCAGAGCCTTGTCACCGGTATTGAGCATCAGGAAGCAGCCGGTGCCGTAGGTGCTCTTCGCCATACCGATGCCAAAGCAGGTCTGGCCAAACAGGGCGGCCTGCTGATCGCCGGCAACACCAAGCACCGAGGTACCGTTGAGCGCCCCACCCTGGGTAATCTGTCCGAACTGATCGGCAGAATCCATCACCTCCGGTAACAGCGATTCGGGAATGCCGAAAAGCTCCAGAAGCTCCGGATCCCATTTCTGGGTATGAATATTGAACAACATCGTGCGACTGGCATTGGTAGCGTCAGTACGATGCTCTCGGCCACCGGTCAGGCGCCACAACAGAAAGCTGTCGATCGTTCCAAAAGCCAGCTCACCCCGCTCCGCGCGCTCGCGGACACCGGCAACATTTTCCAGTATCCAGCGGATCTTGGTGGCGGAGAAATAGGGATCAATCAAGAGACCAGTCTTGCTGTTGACCCAGGATTCAAGCCCTTCACTTTTCAGGGACTCACAGTACGAGGCGGTCCGCCGGTCCTGCCAGACGATTGCATTGTAAACGGGCTCTCCGGTTTCACGATCCCAAACCACCGTGGTCTCACGCTGGTTGGTAATCCCCACCGCAACCACTTCACCACGATCACCACACTCTTCAGCCATCACGGCGTCGCAGGTCTGCTGAACCGATGACCAGATGTCTTCCGGATTGTGCTCAACCCAGCCACTGGCCGGGAAATGCTGTGGGAATTCCTGCTGTCTGGTGGCGTGGATGTTGCCCTGCAGGTCAAAGAGTATGGCTCGGGAACTGGTAGTTCCCTGATCGATAGAAAGGATGTACTGGCTCATAATGTTTTCGACCTCGCTTTCTTGTTTTTTCGTATTTTTACTTTTTTGAACATCAATGCCAAGTGGTTTTCACTCAAAACGCACATATTGCAGGTCGCCCTCTTTAAAAAAGCTGCATAACCCGCTGAAAACCACTAAACTTTGGGAATGTTTTCGGACGCACAGTATTTCGCACGAGAAGAATGACAGAGCGGAGGAGGTTTTAATGGCACAGCGTCGCCGACAGGATCTGATTATGGAGCTGATCCAGCAGAACGGTTTCGTCACAACCGAGCAACTGGTGGACCAGTTCAAGGT
>CAZFQI010000081.1:13384-15423 GCA_964520755.1 uncultured Marinobacter sp.
GACTTCGATTACCGTGAAGTCCGTGTTGCCCAGGCGATCATTGCCAATTCCAACCAGGTTCTGCTTGCAGCGGACCATTCCAAGTTCGGGCGCAATGCCATGGTCCGTCTCGGCAGCATTTCCCAGGCAGACCATGTGTTTACGGACCAACAACCACCCGTGGAAATCCGCCAGCTGTTGACCGAGCACAACGTTCAACTCCACATCGTCTGACCACTTTTCGCTTACCCTTCTATCCGAAAACGTGAACGCATCCGCTTTTTCGTTTTTTTTCTATTTTTTCCTTTACGAATATCTTTGCCTTTCGCATAATAGCGATATACCGCATATCGAACATCGAAAAGTGCGCACCACAACAAAGCGTCTTTTCCATTGGCGTCAGGAGATGACCAACAATGACTATGGAGCACGATCAGTTTGACGTTATTGTCGTTGGCGGCGGAGTCAACGGCACGGGCATTGCCATGGATGCGGCGGGACGGGGACTGAAAGTCCTGCTGTGCGAAATGAACGACCTGGCGTCAGCCACCTCATCAAGCAGCAGCAAGCTGATACACGGCGGGCTGCGGTATCTGGAACATTATGAATTTCGCCTGGTCCGGGAAGCCCTGGCCGAGCGCGAGTCCCTGCTTCGCAACTCGCCGCACATCATGTGGCCCATGCGTTTCCGGCTGCCTCACCGCCCTCACCTCCGGCCAGCCTGGATGATTCGCACCGGGCTTTTTCTCTATGACCATCTGGCAAAACGGGAAATCCTGCCGGGCTCCCGCTCGATTAAATTTGATGAAAAGGATCCGCTGAAGCCCGATATCACCAAGGGCTTTGAATACTCGGACGGCTGGGTAGACGATGCCCGTCTGGTGGTGCTGACCGCAAAGAAAGCAGAACAGTTTGGCGCACAGATACTGACCCGCACCAAATGCGTCAAGGCAGAACAGGGCTCAAACGAATGGAAGGTCACTCTTCGTGACATGACCAACGAAACCGAAAAAATGGTATCAGCGAAGGCCATAGTGAATGCCTCTGGCCCCTGGGTAAGCAAACTGTTCGGCGAGACTCTTTCAATGCCGGCGCCCAAAATGATTCGCATGGTGAAAGGCAGTCACATTGTGGTACCGCGCATGAACAAGGGCACCGAGGCCTATATCCTTCAGAATGAGGACGAGCGGATCGTTTTCGTCATTCCCTACGAGGACGAATTCTCACTGGTGGGCACCACCGACGTCGATTACGAAGGTGACCCGAAAAAAGCAAAGATTTCGCCCGAGGAAACCGACTACCTGCTGAACATTGTGAACTCTCACTTCAAGCGACAACTGGAGCCTTCGGATGTTGTCTGGTCCTACTCTGGTGTCCGTCCCCTGATGGACGATGAGCAGGAGAATGCCCAGAAAGCGTCACGGGACTACTCCTTCGAGGTCAATAGTGAAAAAGGTAAGGCGCCGCTGATTTCGGTATTCGGAGGCAAGATCACCACCTATCGCAAACTGGCCGAAGCCGCCACTGACAAGCTGTGCCAGTTCTTTCCGGAGGCCGGCGGTCGCTGGACCAAGACTGGTGTTTTACCGGGCGGAGATTTTGCCAACCATGAGGCACTGGAAGAAACCCTCAGACGTGATTTTCCCTGGCTCTCCGAGAAGGTGATCAGTCGCTACGTTCGCACCTACGGCACAACCAGCTACGACATTCTCCAGGATTGCCACTCAATGGACGATCTGGGCATACATTTCGCCGGAACGCTGTATCAGCGGGAAGTTGAGCACCTGATAAAGAACGAATGGGCCATGACGTCGGAGGATGTTCTCTGGCGCAGAACCAAGCAGGGGCTATACGCCAGCGACTCGGATGTCGAAGCCCTGGAACGTTTTCTGATGAAAACGGTCACTACCGAAAATCGCAAGACTGCTCTCCACCACAGCGCCTGAAGCTCTCTCAGGCATCCTTGCTCCGGCCGGATTCTATCCGCCCGGAGCTTTTTTTGGCGCTTCCACGGCCAGGGATTTTTGGCTTGGGAGAAGTCGGCCAGGCAGAGGAGACTC
>CAZFQI010000082.1:0-1561 GCA_964520755.1 uncultured Marinobacter sp.
ATGAACGTGATGTCTGTACTGAACCAGGTAATGAAACAGGCCCAGGGAGGCCAGTCCCAGGGCGGTGGCATGGACGTCAACAAAATGGTGAACAGCCTTGGCAGCCAATTCAAAGGCGGCCAGGGATCCGGTTCAGGCATCGACGTTAAAAGCCTGCTGGGCGGCGGCGCCCTCGGCATGATGCTGGGTTCCAAGCGCGGCCGAAAGATGGGCGGCAAGGCCCTGAAATACGGTGCCCTTGCCGGCGTGGGTGTACTGGCCTGGAAAGCCTATCAAAACTACCAGACCAACAGTCAGAGCCCGGCCCAACCGGCATTGGAACAACAGGGCCAGCCACTGGAGCAGTTACAAGGCCAGGCGCAGGAACAACGGGGACTCGAAATTCTCCAGGCCATGATCATGGCGGCCCGCGCTGACGGCCACATTGACGCCAACGAGCGCGCGCTTCTCACCCAGGAAATCGAAAAACTGGGACCGGATGACGAACTCCACAGCTGGATCCAGCAGCAGTTCGACGCCCCACTGGACGCCACTGCCCTGGCCCGCAATGCGGACTCACCCCAGGCAAGCCGGGAAATCTACATCGTCAGCGCCGTGATGATTGACGAGCAGAATCCCATGGAACGGGCATGGCTGGATCAACTAGCCAGCGCCCTGCGGCTCGACCCGGGTCTTGCGAGGGAACTGGAACAACAGATCCAGAGTGCTACAACGGGGTAAAAGTCAGGCCTTCTTGACGAACTCGGACTTCAGTTTCATGGCACCAATACCGTCGATCTTGCAGTCGATATCGTGATCGCCTTCTACCAGCCGGATACTCTTCACCTTGGTGCCAACTTTGACAACGGAACTGGAGCCCTTGACCTTCAGATCCTTGATAACAGTCACCGAATCGCCATCCTGAAGCTCATTGCCGTTGGCGTCGCGAACCACCTTCGCGGCGTCAGCCGCCGCTGTCTCCGCCTCAGACCACTCATGCCCACACTCGGGACAAACCAGTTGAACGCCGTCCTCATACGTGTACTCAGAACTGCACTGCGGGCATGGCGGGAGCTGCGACATTATCATTTCCTGTTAATTGAATGGGCGCAGAATTATACCATCAACGCCCGGGCGACACCCTTGCCAGAACCGTTGGCGTCTCTGACAGAGGCAAGGCGATGATCACCCCCTCATTGGACGACGGGAAAATATCGGCCAGAGCAGTGACATTCACCTGGTGCGATACCATGATCACCGGAGCACCTTCCCCCAACTGATTCACCAGAGTAATCGTCTGCCGCGTCTGAGTCGGCCCGTCACCACGATTCCGGAAAAAAGAATTCAGCGACGGCCACTCGGTCACCTCACCCATGTCCATTCCGGTAGCTGTATCCATACAGCGACACCACTGACTGCTGAACACCCGCGCTTTGTCAATGCCATGCTCCGCCAGAAACGGCTTCCACGCCCGGGCCTGCTCCCGCCCCCTATCGTTCAAGTTCCGCTGGGTGCTGCAGTCGTTAATATCAAAGTTACCGGGATCCCCGGTTCCCGGCGCCAATGCGTGGCGGAGCATCAG
>CAZFQI010000082.1:1661-7465 GCA_964520755.1 uncultured Marinobacter sp.
AGAAGGAACCACCATGCCAATCTGGGTCGACGCCGACGCCTGCCCCGTCCCAATCCGGGAAATTATCTGCCGCGCCGCCACCCGCTGGCAAATCGACACCACCTTCATCGCCAACCACGCCATCACCCTGCCACCGAGCCCTTACATCAAGCGCCGACAGGTCCCCCAGGGCTTCGATGTGGCCGACAACGAAATCATGGACCAGATGCACGAAGGCGATCTCGTGATCACGCAGGACATCCCACTGGCCGCCGAAGCCATTGAAAAAGGCGCCGACGTCTTCAATCCTCGCGGCCAGGCCTTCACCAAAGAGAATATTCGCCAGCGCCTGGCCATGCGCAACTTCATGGAAGAAATGCGCAACGCTGGCCAGGTGACCGGAGGACCCGCCCCATTCAGCCAGACCGACCGCAAGGAATTCGCCGATAAGCTCGATCGCTGGCTGCAAAGAAACGCACGCAGGTGATAATGATTCTATTTTAAAACCGAAGCAGATCCGCTACCCTTCCCGCCTTACTATTTGCAGGCTAACCATGCGCCTGCCTGATTCACGGGAGAGAAGCGGAGTATGTCCTCACACAGCCATCAAACCACCAGCAGTTTTGCTGCCCTCGCCCGCCTGCTCAGATACGCCCGGGGATATCGCCGGCAGATCATCGCCGCCACCACCTGCTCCATCATCAACAAACTGTTCGATATTGCCCCGGAAATCCTGATAGGCGTTGCCATTGATGTGGTCGTCAACCAGGAAGAGAGCTTTGTGGCTGGTCTGGGCTTTGAAACCGCCCAGGAACAGATCACCATTCTGGCCGTACTCACCTTCTTTATCTGGGCCGGTGAATCCCTGTTCGAATACCTGTTCCAGATCCTCTGGCGCAATCTTGCCCAGCGCCTGCAGTCGGACCTGCGGCAGGATGCCTACGAGCATGCCCAGCGTCTGGACATGAGTTTCTTCGAGGCCCGCAGCTCCGGTCAGCTCGTGGCCACTATGAACGATGACGTGAACCAGCTTGAACGCTTCCTGGATGGCGGTGCTAACGCCATGATCCAGGTTGTGGTAACCGTCGTTGCGGTGGGGGCGGTATTCTTCGTACTGTCGCCGCTGATCGCCCTGTTGGCATTTACACCCATTCCCCTGATCATCTGGGGTGCCTTCTACTTCCAGCGCAAAGCCGGCCCGCTATATGCCGATGTACGTGAAAAAGTGGGTGACCTGTCCAGCAGGCTGGCGAACAACCTGGGTGGCATTGCCACCATCAAGAGTTTTACCGCCGAACAGCGGGAGGCCAGGCGACTGAAAGAGAGCAGCGAAGCCTACGTGGAGGCCAATCGACGAGCCATCCGTATCAGCTCGGCCTTCATCCCGGTAATCCGAATGGCCATCCTCGCCGGTTTTCTGGCTACCTTTACAGTCGGCGGCATGATGGCCCTGGAGGGCAACCTGAACGTGGGTGCCTACGGTGTGCTGGTGTTTCTGACCCAGCGCCTGCTGTGGCCTCTGACAGGGCTTGCCGAGGTGATTGATCTGTTTGAGCGGGCCATGGCCAGCACCCGACGAATCCTGGACCTTTTGGCCGAACCCGTGCACGTGCGTGACGAGGGCGGAATAGCCCTGCAAGAGCCCGTTAAAGGCGACGTTACGCTGGACAAAGTAAGCTTTCACTATCCCTCCAGCGGCGCCGGCATCCGCGACATAAGCCTGACTGTGCCCGCCGGCAATACCCTGGCGCTGGTAGGCGCTACCGGCTCCGGCAAATCGACTCTGATCAAGTTGCTGCTCCGGTTCTACGACCCCAGCCACGGCGAAATCCGCATCGATGGCCAACCCATTCGGGATCTCAGTCTGAAATCCCTGCGAGGCGCGATCGGGCTGGTGAGCCAGGACGTCTATCTATTCGAGGGCAGCATTCGGGAAAACCTGGCTTATGGCAATCCGGACGCCACCGATGCCGAGATCACCGACGCGGCCAAAACCGCGGAGGCCTGGAGCTTTATCGAAGCCCTGCCCGAGGGATTGGAAACTCCGGTGGGTGAGCGTGGCGTCCGTCTGTCGGGCGGTCAGCGCCAGCGCCTGTCCCTTGCGCGGGCGCTCCTGAAAGACCCGCCCATTCTGGTTCTGGATGAGGCCACCAGTGCCGTGGACAATGAAACGGAAGCCGCTATCCAGCGGTCGCTGAAGCGCATTGGCCATAACCGAACGGTTATCATGATTGCCCATCGACTCTCTACAATCGTTGATGCGGACTCCATTGCCGTGATTGAAGGTGGGAAGGTCCTGGAACAGGGAACCCACCGGGAACTGCTGGAGCAGGATGGCGCCTACGCCAACCAGTGGCGGGTGCAGACCGGGCAGATCCAGGCCGCCGTTTAACGCAATATATATTGATAGTGATTCGCATTTAAACTATGCTGCAGGCCCTCAGTATTCCGGGAGCCTGCATGCCTGTTTTTTTCGACGTTTCCAGTCTCGATGTTCGCATTGGCGACACGGCCATTCTTCAAAACCTGAACCTCGGATTCGTTGAGGGCGAGGTAACCGCCCTTCTCGGGCATAACGGCTCCGGCAAGTCCACTCTACTCAAGGTGCTTGCCCGCCAGCTTGCACCGTCTTCTGGCGAAGTACAGCTTCTGGGCAACTCCTTCCGAAGCACAGGCGCCCGGGAGTTTGCCCGCAGCGTGGGCTATTTGCCCCAGCATCCACCGGGAACCGATGGTTTGACGGTCCGCGAGCTGGTTGCCCTGGGTCGCTACCCCTGGCGCGGGCCACTGGGCCGCTATAACGAGGAAGACTATCGGCTGATTGACCAGGCGATCGAAGACACCGGGCTCAGCCAGTTCCAGCATCGTTCTGTCGACACGCTCTCAGGTGGTGAACGCCAGCGCGCCTGGATTGCCATGTTGCTGGCCCAACAGACCCAGTGCCTGCTTTTGGATGAACCCATATCGGCCCTGGATGTAAAACATCAGGTTGAAACCCTGCGTCTGGTCCATCGTCTCGCAGAGCAACGGGATCTTACGGTTGTCGTGGTGCTGCACGATGTGGATCTTGCGGCCCGGTTCTGCGACCGGCTCGTGGCCCTTAAATCCGGTCAGCTGGTGGCCGATGGCAGCCCCCGGGACATCATGGATTCCGGCATCCTGGAATCCATTTATGGCGTGCCCATGGGCGTAATGGAGCGGGCCCCAGGGCAGTGGGTGTCCTATGTTCACTAGGTCTGAACGCTATTGGCGATACGGCGCGGCGCTGCTGTTGAGCCTGATGCCGGTCTTTGCCAGTGGCGCAAGCTGGCAGCATGAACAGGGAACCCTGACCCTCGATAAAACCCCGGAGCGGGTGATTGCTCTCAACTGGGCAGCCACCGAGGCGCTGCTGTTACTGGGCGTCACTCCCATCGGCGTTGCCGATCGCGATGGTTATAACGTGTGGGTGAAGGAACCGGAACTTCCCGAAGGTGTAGCCAACATCGGCACCCGGGTGGCGCCGAGCCTCGAAGCCATTGCCGAGCTCAAACCCGATCTGATCGTCACCAGCTCCGAGATGGCTCCCGCAGCCAACCTGCTGGAGCGCATTGCGCCCACCTACGTTGTCAGCGTTTACAAGCAAGGCTCCCGACCTTTCGAAAAGGCCAGCGGTATGCTCACAACCCTTGGTGAAATGCTGAACCGGGAGAAGCGCGCAGAGGCTGTTCTCAACGACATCGACCAGACCCTTCAGACTCAACGCCGTCGCCTTGAGAATGCCGGCCTCACAGACCGGCCGGTGGCGCTGGTGAACTTTCTGGACGACCGCCACGTTCGCGTTTACGCACCCAACGGACTTTACCAAAGCACGCTGAACGCCCTTGGTCTCGAGAACGCCTGGTCGCATTCCGGGAATTACTGGGGGTTCTCGGTGGTCGGGCTTGAAGCCCTGGCACCGTACCAGGACAGCCGGATTGTTGTGATTTCTCCGACCTTGCCGGGCTTGTCTGACACCCTGGCCAGCAGCCCTTTCTGGACCTACCTGCCACCGGTTCAACGCGATCAGGTTTACCAGATTGATCCGGTCTGGCCATTTGGCGGGGTCTTTCCGGTCAAGCGACTGGCAACGTTACTCGCTGATGGTCTTCTGGCCGGAGGTTCAGACAATGTACGCTGAATCCGCGAATAGCCCGGTCGGTCGCCCATCCCTGCCCGCAAGAGTACCGGTGGCTGCAGCACTGATCTGGTGCGGCGCGTTTCTCGCGAGCGCGGCGCCGTGGTTTGGTCAGCTCGACACCGGTGCCCTCATCGCCGCCTTCTGGACATTCGAAGCCAACGACTACGCATCGGTGCTCGCACATTACAGCTGGGCACCCCGTGTCGCCATTGCCGTGCTGATTGGCTTTGGCCTTGGCCTCGCCGGCGCGGTTACCCAACAGATCCTTGGCAACCCCCTTGCTTCGCCCACAACCCTGGGCGTAGAGGCGGGCGGCCAGTTCGGCATCACGATAGCCACGATGTTTTTTCCTGCTTTGCTGGCCTTCAGCCCGGACCTGGTGGCGGTTTCCGGCGGGCTATTGGCGATCGGACTGGTCATCGCGCTTACCTGGCGCCTGGGCTTTTCGCCGGTGACCGTGATACTGGCCGGGCTTGTCGTCACGTTTTTCCTCGGCGCCGTGAACATGGCGTTCCTGTTATTGAAGGGTGAATGGCTGGGAAACCTGTTTATCTGGGGCGCGGGCTCCCTGGTCCAGAATAACTGGCAGCCGTTTATGGAACTCTGGCCCCGGGTGCTGGTGCTGGGCGTGTTAATGATCCTGTTGATGCGCCCGTTGCAGATCATGCAATTGGGGCAGACCTCTGCCAGGTCCCTCGGTGCCAAGGTCGGTCTGATTCGCGTGCTGGCGCTGTTTCTGGTGGTTCTGATGAGCGCCACTGTGGTCAGTCGGGTCGGTGTCGTGGCCTTTATCGGTCTTGCAGCACCGGTGCTGGCAAGGCTGCTGGGCGCCCGCACCCTGTCTGAGCGCCTGATCTGGAGCAGTCTGCTGGGCGCGGGCCTGCTGTTACTGGCGGATACCCTCGCCCACTGGGCATCCACCTGGGGCGACGGATCACTGGTGCCGACCGGCACGACCACCGCCCTGATCGGCGGGCCGATTATTCTGCTGGCCCTGCAGGGTTTGAAGAACACCCATCATATGCCCGGGCAAGACGACAGCCCCGCCGGTTTTTTGCCGAAAAGACGTTCCACCGTTGTGATTGGCGGAGTCATAGCCGCGCTCCTTCTGAGCACCATTGGTATCTCCATGGGGTGGTCCCCGGGGCTGGACGAATGGAGCTGGACTCCGATCGCCCAGTGGCACGAGGCGTGGGTCTGGCGCGGCCCCAGATTACTGGCTGCCATTCTTGCCGGCGTGGCCCTTGGCCTTGCAGGAACACTGATCCAGCGAATGACAGGCAACCCCATGGCCAGCCCGGAAATGCTCGGCATCAGTGGCGGCGCGGCGGTGGTTATGGTTTTGATTGTCCTGTTCGGTGCCGATATTGGCCGGGCGGGACAGCTTGGAGCGGCCACCCTGGGCGCCGCAGCTGCCCTGGGTTTGCTGATTTTGCTTGCCCGCAAGCACAGGTTTGCGGGCAACCAGCTCCTGCTTGGCGGGCTCGCCCTTTATGTGTTCATGGACGCGGGCCTTCGCCTGGTTATGGCTTCCGGTGGCACAGTCGCCTCGCAGCTTCTTAACTGGATGTACGGTTCCACCTGGCTGGTCTCAGAAGCCGAAGCTCTGGGTCTTTTGGCGCTCATCGTGCTGATTTCGGCTGGCCTCCTGGTGATTATCCGGCCC